>NZ_NCVF01000019.1:0-165743 GCF_002096755.1 Streptococcus mitis | reverse complement strand
CGTTAATACAGAAACAGGCGACGTCTTCGTTAAGAATAACGGCAACTGGGATAAAGAAGGCAACATCAAAGGCCCTAAAGGGGACAAAGGTGAACAAGGTCTTCAAGGTCGTGATGGTCAAGACGGAGCCCAAGGTTTACCAGGACGCGACGGACGTGATGGCGCAGCAGGTCGTGACGGACGTGATGGACGCGACGGTAAAGACGTCTTGAACGGCAAAGTTAACCCAGAAGCAAATCAAGGTAAAGACGGCGATAAATACGTTAATACAGAAACAGGCGACGTCTTCGTTAAGAATAACGGCAACTGGGATAAAGAAGGCAACATCAAAGGCCCTAAAGGGGACAAAGGTGAACGTGGAGAAGATGGTAAGACTCCAGAAGTAACTGTAACTCCAGGTAAAGATGGTCATAGTACCGACATTACATTCACTGTTCCAGGTAAAGATCCAGTTACAGTAAATGTTAAGAACGGAGAAAATGGTCTGAACGGTAAAACTCCAAAAGTTGATTTGCTTCGTGTCGAAGGACAAAACGGAAATCCATCTCATACAATTGTGACATTCTATACTGATGAAAACAATGATGGTAAGTACACTCCAGGAACTGATGAACTTCTAGGTTCTGAAATGATTAAAGATGGTGCTAAAGGTGCGGACGGACGTGATGGTAAATCATTGATTACTGTCAAAGATGGCAAAGAAACTAAAGTTTACCAAGAAGATCCAGCACACCCAGGTCAACCATTGAACCCTGAAAAACCTCTTGCAGTTATTAAAGATGGAGTGGACGGTGTCTCTCCAACAGTAACAGCTGTTCGTAAGGATGAAGAAGGTCATAAAGGTGTAGAAATCACTGTTGATAACCATGATGGTTCACAACCAACTACAGTCTTTGTTCAAGATGGTGCTAAGGGAGAAACTGGTGCAACCGGTCAGGATGGACAAACTCCTACAATCACTACTCAACGTGGACAAGATGGCCAAAGCACTGTTGTAACTATCACAACACCAGGTAAAGATCCAGTAACCTTTACAGTAAAAGATGGTAAGAATGGTAAAGATGGACGTACACCAACTATTGACTTAAATGCATTGGTGGAAGCAGTTAGAAGAGGTGTTGGATCAACTTCTAATTCACAACCTTCTGGAACATCAAGAAGTGCAAGAAATAGAAGAGCATTACCAGATGAAGATAGAAGAGCAACTGAGTCATCAGAAACAGTACAACCATCAATTACAGGTTCAACAGGTTCACAACCAGCAACTGCAGGTTCAACAGGTTCACAACCATCAGCTACAGGCTCAACAGCATCACAACCAACATCAACTCAACCTAAACCATCAGGTGAATATGCGGGAACCGAAATAAAAGCATATTATGATAATAATAATAATGGTGTATTTGATGAAGGTGATGAGTTGATATCAAGTACTGTTATTCCTCCTGCTCCAAAAGGAGAGAATGGTAATGATGGTAAAGATGCTATAAGAGGAGCTGAATTATTAAGTGGAATTATAGCTCCAAGGCCAGAAGATGGTAAAGATGGTGATACATACATTGATGCTACAACAGGAGATGTGTATAAAAAGAGAGATGGAGCTTGGGGGAAAATCGGTAATATTAGAGGACCTCAAGGAGTAGCCGGTGAAAAAGGCGACAAAGGTGAAAAAGGTGAAAAAGGTGAAAACGGAGCTAATGGAGCAGACGGTAAATCACCAGTTGTAAATGTAACGGACAATGGAGATGGAACACACTCTATTACTGTTAGAAACCCTGATGGTTCTGAATCAACAACTAAAGTTAAAGATGGTAAAGACGGTAAAACTGCCAATATCACTACAACAGAAAATCCAGATGGAAGCCACACAATCACTGTAACAAATCCAGATGGATCAACAAAAGAAACTGTTGTTAAAAACGGTAAAGACGGTAAGACTCCAAAAGTTGAAGTGACTGATAACAACGATGGAACTCACACAGTTAAAGTTACGGATGGAGATGGCAATGTTACCAACGCTATCATCAAAGATGGTAAAGATGGTAAAGCTGCAACAGCAACAACAACAGAAAACCCAGATGGAAGCCACACTGTAACAATCACTAACCCAGATGGAACTAAGAATGAGTTTGTTGTTAAGAATGGACGTGACGGTGTTGACGGACGTACTCCAACCGCATCTGTTCGTGATAATGGAGACGGAAGTCATACAATCGTTATTACAAATCCAGAAGGTGTGACAACTGAAACAACAGTTCGTGATGGTAAATCACCAAAAGTGACTATAACTGATGAACAAAATGGAACTCATAAGATCTCAGTTCTAAATGGTGACGGCACAACTACTGAAACAATCATTAAAGATGGTAAATCACCAGTAGCGACTGTTACTGACAACCATGATGGTACTTACACAATTCGTGTAGAAAACGGTAATGGTACTGTTTCTGAAACCACAGTTCGTGACGGTAAATCACCAACTGCTAAGGTTGTGGATAACGGAGATGGAACTCACACTATCACAGTTGTGAACTCAGACGGTACAACTACAACAACTACAGTTCGTGATGGTAAAGAACCAAAACTTGAAGTGATTGATAACAACAATGGTTCACACACTATTAAAGTGACAGGTGCTGATGGTAAAGAAACTACAACTACAATCTTTGATGGTAAATCACCAAAAGCTAACATCGTTGATAACGGAGACGGAACTCATACATTAACAATCGTAGATTCTGATGGTCGTGAATACAAATCTATTATCAAAGATGGTAAAGACGGTAAAGATGGCGTTTCACCAAGTGTAACTGTTAAAAATAATAACGACGGAACTCACGTTGTAACAATCACTAATCCGGATGGAAGTAAGACAGAAATGGTGATTAAAGACGGTAAAGATGGTAAATCACCAAAAGTTTCTGTTGAAGATAATGGTGATGGTAGTCATACAATCACAATCATCAATTCTGATGGAACTGTGACAAAAACAGTTATTAAAGATGGCAAAGATGGTAGAGATGGACGTGATGGTCGAGACGGCAAAGACGGAAAATGTGGATGCCAAGACAAACCAGTAACACCATCAAATGACAAACCAGTTCCTCCAACACGTAATGTGCCAGAAGGACCAACGTTTGCAATGCCAGAACCACCAGTTCATGAATTGCCAGAATTCAACGGTGGTGTGCCAGGAATGCCAGAAGTTCATGAATTGCCAGAATTTAACGGTGGAGTACCAGGTATGCCTGAAGTTACTGAAGTACCAGAATTAGATATGCCAACAGTACCAGCACAACCAACACCAAGTGTACCGGTTAAACCTGTGCCAGCGCAACCAACACCAAATGTACCGACACCAGAAGTGCCAGTACAACCAACTCCAGTTGTTCCAACACCAGAAGTACCGGTTAAACCAGTACCAGCGGTTCCAGAACAACCAGTAGTACCAACACCGGCTCAACCAGCAACTCCAGTAAATGCTAACCCAGTAGTTCCAACTACAGTTAAAGAAAACCATGGTGACAAATTACCTGAAACTGGAAGCCAATCTGATTATATCTCTGTTCTTCTAGGTAGCGGTATTCTATTGAGCCTATATGTAGGACGAAGAAAGGAAGATTAATCAGCCAAAAGCAGTCACTAATTTCTCGAAAGAAGATGATAAGTGATAGATCTCGAATGAAAGAATATTCTTAGAATGATTTTCCTATGATGGAAAAGACTGCTAAAAACCTTGAGTGGTAACGCTCAAGGTTTTTTTGGATGTCTGATGTTTGTCTGAAAATCTTGATTGAGTCTAAAAATGCCACCCTATTAGGTGGCGATCATTGATTTAGACTTTTAAAAATTCTTTATTTTTTACTGAACTGCTGCGAGCAAGTCTTGAGCTTGTTTTTCAAGTGAGTTTAGGACTGTTTCTTCAAGAATCAATTTTCCGTCTGCCCAGGCAGAGTCATTAACACGTGCAGCAGTGAAATCACCAACGACTTGTGTACGGATAAATGGCAAGAGGTCCTTGTAAATAGCGAAAAGTTGATCGTGACCTGCATTGGCTACAGATGATACTGTGACGAACTTGTCTTGAAGAGCAGAAGCGCCACGTGTATCAGATAAGTCAAGGGCACGAGATAGCCAATCAAGCAAGTTTTTCACTGTTCCAGGGATAGAGAAATTGTAGACTGGAGAGAAAATCCAGATAGCATCCGCAGCGAGAACTGCTTCACGAGCAGCAGCTACAGCTGGATGAGTTGGAACTTCCAAATCTTGGCTGAAAAGAGGAAGGGCTGAATAATCAAGATAGCTAACTTCTGCTTTACCAGCAAGTGCTTTCTCAGCTTCGAGGGCCATTTGGTGGTTGAAAGAACCTTGACGTAGTGATCCGACGATAAATAATACTTTTTTAGACATAATGTGTCTCCTTTTGCTTAAAATTTCGAGAACCCTCTTGTTGTTATAAAATATATTACAACAAAACAAAAGGACTTGCAAGAGATTTGCTCAGAGTTTATTTGAAAATTATAAAATTGCTGAAACTCTAGTCAGTTGCCACTGGAAAAGTAAGAACTGTTTTTTGGATTTTAGTTTTCTTTGATTTTATAGGAGTATTCCAATATTCTCTTGTAATATAATGACATAAGTGCTAAAATAAACAAGAAAACTAGCAATAGAAACCACAGAACAGCTATTTTCCGGTATCATTTCATAAATCATTAAAGGAACAATAATGGCATTGAAGAATGCTTCTAAAAGGGGTGGAGATCATGTAAGGCAAAGATTAACAAGTGACGGACAAAAGAAATAATAATACACTTGTTAAGGAGAAAAGATGTTAATAAGAAATTATCGGAAAAATATTGGCCTGATGGCCGGAGTTGAGTTTTTTGCATTTCTAGGGATTACCAGTTTTTGGATTCTCTTTCTCAGTCAAAACGGAATGTCTCTTTGGCAGATTGGATTTCTGGAGAGTATTTTTCATACGACCAGTCTTCTCTGTGAAATTCCATCTGGTATGTTAGCTGACCGCTATTCCTATAAGACCAACCTTTATTTAAGTCGTATAGCAGGGATTGTGTCTTCTATTCTCATGTTGGCTGGGCAGGGAAATTTTTGGATTTATGCACTAGCTATGGCGATAAATGCCTTGTCTTATAATTTTGATTCAGGAACAAGCGCAGCAATGGTCTATGACTCGGCTGTAGAGGCTGGACTAAAAGAACGCTATCTATCCATTTCAAGTTTCATGTCAGGAGTAGCAGAAGGAACTCGGTCTTTGGGGACAGTGTTGGCGGGATTTTTTGTCCATGGTCAATTGCACCTGACCTACTATATCATGATTGCCACTTCTATCATAGTTCTTGTCTTGATTTGGATGCTGAAAGAACCTAGTGTCAAGCTAGAAAAAGCTGATAGTGTGACGATGAAACAGATTATTTGGACTGTTAGGGATGAGTTGGAGCGAAATCCCATGCTTTTCAACTGGATGATTTTATCTCAGATTGTCGGAACACTTATGTGCATGTTTTATTTTTACTATCAAAATCAGTTACCGGATTTAAGTAGCTGGCAAATTTCAGCAGTTATGCTACTTGGTAGTCTCCTGAATATCCTTGCAGTCTATCTAGCGAGTAAGATTGGAAAGAAATATGCTGCCTTGAAGATTTTCCCTCTTCTCGTCCTGCTGACTGGAGTCACCTATATGCTGTCCTACTTTAGAACACCTCTAATCTATATTTTGATTTATTTGATTAGTAATGCTCTATATGCTCTTTTTCAGCCGATTTTTGACAATGATTTGCAAGAGCGCCTTCCAAGTGAAGTAAGGGCAACCATGCTGAGTGTCTACTCTATGATGTTTAGCCTAAGTATGATTGTATTCTTCCCACTGACAGGGTGGTTGATTGACCATTTAGGCTTTGTAGTAGCATTTCTTTATCTAGGATTCTTTTTAGTCATGATTAGCCTTCTACTGCCTGTATTTTTAGGAAAAATGGCTAAAAGAATAGATAATAAAATAATACCATAGATTAAAAGAACTTCTAAAAACTTGAGTGCCAAAGCTCAAGTTTTTTAATACGTTGATTTCGCTTGTGTCTTTACTTTTCTTGCTCGGTTTTAAACAAGAAAAATCGGTTTGCTTTGAAGGCAGAAATAAAGTGCGATTGTTCTTGCATTCACTTGTAATAAAGCCCAATAGATGGTAAAATAGACGAGTGAAAAAAAGACAAAACAAAGCAAAAAATAATCTACTGTGGCAGTATGGTCTAGGGATGACGATTTTGTTTGTGGTTATCAGTGCTTCCTTTCTGTATCTGGTTTCTCTCGGCATGAAACCCTATCAAACAGCTAAAAGTGAAGGAGAAAAATTAGCTCAGCAGTATGCAGGATTAGAGCAGGCTGATCAGGTTGACTTATACAATGGCTTGGAATCCTATTATAGCGTTCTTGGTCATAATAAAAAACAAGAAGCACTTGCTGTCCTGATTGGAAAAGATGACCATAAGATTTACGTTTATCAGCTAAATCAAGGTGTTTCACAAGAAAAAGCAGAAGCTGTTTCGAAGGAAAAAGGAGCTGGCGAGATTGACAAGATTACCTTTGGCCGTTATCAAGATAAGCCAATCTGGGAAGTCAAGTCAGGCTCTGATTTTTATCTAGTAGATTTTGAAACAGGAGCATTGGTCAATAAGGAGGGCCTATGAAACTATCCAACCGTGTTTTAGAAATGGAAGAAAGTGTCACTTTAGCTAGTGATGCGAGAGCAAAAAAATTAAAAGCTCAAGGTAAGGATGTCCTTTTCTTGACCTTGGGACAACCAGATTTTCACACTCCTGAAAATATTCAGGATGCAGCAGTTAAAGCTATTCGAGAAGGACAGGCTTCCTTCTATACAGTAGCTTCAGGTCTACCAGAATTAAAAGCTGCAGTGAATACCTACTTCGAGCGTTACTATGGCTATTCTGTCGCAAGTAATGAGGTTACCTTTGCCACAGGTGCCAAGTTCTCCCTCTATACTTTCTTTATGGCTGTAATCAATCCTTTAGATGAGGTTATTATTCCAACTCCATACTGGGTTAGTTATGGAGATCAGGTCAAGATGGCAGAAGGGATTCCAGTCTTTGTTCAAGCTAAAGAAGACAATGATTTTAAAGTCACAGTGGATCAACTAGAACTAGTTAGGACAGATAAAACAAAGGTTTTGGTTCTCAATTCACCATCTAATCCGACTGGTATGATTTATACTCGTGAAGAATTACTAGCTATCGGAAATTGGGCAGTTGAGCATGACATTCTGATTTTAGCAGATGATATATACGGTCGCCTTGTTTATAATGGAAATCAATTTGTTCCAATCTCAAGTCTATCAGAAGCAATTCGTAAGCAAACCGTTGTTATCAACGGTGTATCTAAGGCCTATGCCATGACGGGTTGGCGAGTTGGTTATGCGGTAGGTGATCCTGAAATCATTGCAGCTATGAGTAAATTGACGGGACAAACAACTTCAAATTTGACATCTGTTTCTCAATATGCGGCTATTGAAGCCTTAACAGGACCACAGGATTCTGTTGATATCATGCGTCAAGCTTTTGAGGAGCGTCTCAATACCATTTATCCGCTATTATGTGAGGTCCCTGGTTTTGAAGTCGTTAAGCCACAAGGAGCCTTCTATCTCTTTCCAAATGTTAAAAAAGCTATGGAGATGAAAGATTATACGGATGTGACTGACTTTACAACAGCTATTCTTGAGGAAGTTGGTTTGGCACTCATAACAGGAGCTGGCTTTGGAGCGCCAGAAAATGTCCGCCTCAGCTATGCGACAGACCTAGACACGCTTAAAGAAGCAGTTAAACGTTTGAAAGCATTTATGGGTAGTGAGAATGATTGATCATTTTGAAATTAAGGTAAAGGATTTACAAATTTCAGAAGGATTTTATAGGAGTTTTCTCGCCCCTTTGGGCTATAAATTGGCTTTTAAAACTACTTCTCTAATCAGTTTTCTTGCCCCAAATAGCCCTCATCCTGGTGGTGACTTTTGGTTAGCTCAGGGGACGCAAAATCCTATTCACTTTGCTTTCTTAGCAGAAAATAAGGAAGAGGTTCAAGCTTGTTATGAGGCTGGCTTAGAGGCAGGTGGGCTAGACAATGGTGCTCCTGGTTATCGCAGTGAGCATCCGATTTATTATGCTGCTTTTATGATTGATCCAGATGGGAACAATATAGAGGTGGTTTGCCATAAAGAATAAAAAAGAAAAGGAAAAATAATGACAAAACGTGTAACGATTATTGATGTAAAAGACTATGTTGGTCAAGAAGTGACGATTGGTGCTTGGGTTGCCAACAAATCAGGAAAAGGAAAAATCGCTTTTTTGCAATTGCGTGATGGAACAGCCTTCTTCCAAGGTGTAGCCTTTAAACCAAACTTTTTAGAAAAATTTGGTGAAGAAGTGGGACTTGAGAAGTTTGATATCATCAAACGCTTGAGCCAAGAAACGTCTGTCTATGTGACAGGTATTGTCAAAGAAGACGAACGTTCTAAGTTTGGCTATGAGTTGGACATTACAGACATCGAAGTAATCGGTGAATCTCAAGACTACCCAATCACACCAAAAGAACACGGAACAGACTTCTTGATGGACAACCGTCACTTGTGGCTCCGTTCTCGTAAGCAAGTAGCGGTGATGCAAATCCGTAACGCTATCATTTATGCAACTTATGAATTCTTTGACAAGAACGGCTTCATGAAGTTTGATAGCCCAATTTTGTCAGGAAATGCTGCAGAAGATTCAACTGAACTCTTTGAAACGGACTACTTCGGAACGCCAGCCTACTTGAGCCAATCAGGTCAGCTTTATCTAGAGGCAGGTGCGATGGCCCTTGGTCGTGTATTTGACTTTGGTCCCGTATTCCGTGCTGAAAAATCAAAAACACGTCGTCACTTGACTGAGTTCTGGATGATGGACGCAGAGTACTCATACTTGACACATGATGAGTCGCTTGACTTGCAAGAAGCTTATGTGAAAGCTCTTCTACAAGGTGTTCTTGATCGTGCGCCTCAAGCCTTGGAAACATTGGAACGTGATACAGAACTCTTGAAACGCTACATTGCAGAGCCATTCAAACGTATCACTTACGATCAAGCCATTGACCTCTTGCAAGAGCATGAGAATGATGAAGATGCTGACTACGAACATCTTGAGCATGGTGATGACTTTGGTTCACCACATGAAACTTGGATTTCAAACCACTTTGGTGTGCCAACATTTGTCATGAACTATCCAGCAGCCATCAAGGCCTTCTACATGAAACCAGTTCCTGGAAATCCAGAGCGCGTGCTTTGTGCAGACTTGCTTGCTCCAGAAGGCTATGGAGAAATTATCGGTGGTTCTATGCGTGAGGAAGACTACGATGCCCTTGTCGCAAAAATGGATGAACTTGGCATGGATCGTACTGAGTATGAATTCTACCTTGACCTTCGTAAATACGGTACAGTTCCACACGGAGGATTTGGTATCGGTATCGAGCGTATGGTAACCTTCGCAGCAGGAACAAAACACATCCGTGAAGCTATCCCATTCCCACGTATGTTGCATCGTATTAAACCTTAAAAATAAAATAAAAAGTTATTATGAAAAAAAGAAGGAGGATTCCTTCTTTTTTTGAATTTTGGGTACAAAAATAATATATAAAAATACGAACATAAAGCTCTTTTTGATTGACAATATTCTGGGAAATATGATAAAATCGGACCAGCGGATATTGTGTTGAGACTAGTTTAAGACTTCGTTCTTAAGCAGGAAAGGAAGTGAATATTAAACGTTTTAACATTATTCCAGTTTAATAACATATAAATAAAAAAGGAGAAACCATGTATTCAAGAATGGAAAAAAATCACGGACAAAAAGTGCAGCGCTTTTCAATCCGTAAGTATAGTTTTGGTGCAGCATCAGTAGCTGTAGCAGCTTACATGATGTTCGGTGGAGCAGCAACTGTTCAGGCGGATGCTCAAGTTACACCAAAGACGGCATCTGATTCACAAACAGTCCCAGATGCAAGTAATCAAGCAGATTCAACCATGCCTCTAGCTTCGACTGAAACTGCTACACCAACAGCTGAGCAACCATCAACACCAGCGCCTGCAGCAACGCAACCAACAGCACCGACTGAAACACCAAAAGCCGAAGAAGCTCTAGCACCAGCTTCAAAGGCTGACACAAGCAAGTTGGAAGCAGCTATTGCTCGTTTAGAAGCAGCTTTAGAAAAAGCAGCATCAACTGAAAAAACAGCTTCAGCAATTGAGTCTGCAAAAGCAGAATTAGCAAGCGCAAAAGCTGTAGCCGCAAATGAAGCTGCAACAAAAGAAGAGGTGGCAAAAGCTACATCAGCAGTAAACGGTAATGCATTCGTATTAGAAAGTATGCCAAAAGCACCTGCAGACAAGAAAGAAGAAAAAGAAAATAAAAACCAAGATTCACGTAATGGCCAAGCAATTCCTGGACAAGGTGAAAGTGGGTTCAGAGAAGCAACAGCTAATCCAATTATTCCTGCTACTGAAGGACCAACAAACAACAATAAATTAGGTTCAGGAAACAACCCAGCTGATGGTGTATTTGAAAGTGCAAAAAATCAATTTGGTGATATTGATTTTGCTAATGCTACAGAAAAAAATAAAGAAGTTAAAAAACAATGGTCAAGATCTACTGCTTCTCAAGGTGGAGATACTGAAATTTTAGGTAGTTTAACTTATAACTGGAAAGAAAAAGAAATTACTGCAGCAGAAGCTAACAATAATAATGCCTTGAATGGTTGGAAAATTGAAAGTGGAGAAAAAGTAACTGCAGTTAAACCTGAAGCACCAACTAATGTTTCAGCTGATCGTCCAGCAGGTTTCGATCCTAAACCATCGAAAGTGTATGATTTAGATGGAAAAGTTACTCAAAGAGATAATGAGAATCCAGCTCCAGGAAACCCACTTGGTGTAAATGCTGCTAACCAAAGTTATGCGAATGGTGTGAACTACTCAGGTATGGTAGGAACTCATGATTTACCAAAAGGATATTATCTAGAATTAGGAAAACAAGGTACAAAAATTTCGAAAGAGTACGCAGTAAATGGAAATTCTAGAGTGATGCTAAGTGCTATCACAGGTGGTGCTTATGGTAATGCCGGAACTGCTGGAACAGGTGAAAAAGTAAAAATTACTGTTAAAGACGACAAAGGAAATGCAATTGCTAGCATCAGAGATGACCGTACGATTGGTGAAAAATTCGAAGAATCACATATTTCTGAACCTGCTGGTGATGGAGGAAATGGTGACGGTTGGGCTGAATACCGTGCGATCTATGAAATTCCAAAAGATGTCACAAAAATTAAAGTTGAAATTGAAGCTTTAAACGATGGTACAGCGATTAACAATTCATATTTAAAAGGAACAAATAGTAAGGTTACAGATGGTTACTTCGTTGGTGCTGTTAACTTGGCAGTTGGTACTGGTGTAGAAATGACTACCAATGTTAAAAGCAACAAGAAGGAAGGTAAGTTCGGAGAAGATAATCTGTATAAATCAAAACAAACAGGTGAATTCGAATTTACAGTAAACAGTGTTGGTGGAACTCGTCTATACGGATCTGCCGAAACAGAAATCGAAGTTCCTAAAGGGGTAGAGCTTCCAAATAATATTACAAATCCAACAGGATGGGTTTGGTTTGGTGATACTCCGGTTGCTCCTGATAAAATCCAATGGGATCCAGCAACTAGAAAGTTAAGATTAAAATATGGCACATCAAAATCTAATAACGGAGACGTTCCGTATATCGGTGTAGGTTCTAATGGTGGTAAGAATGATGGAGTTCGTAAATTTAGATTACCATTTACTACTGCTGACGATTATAAAGGTACTGCAACATTTAAAGTAAGAACTTATTTACCAAATGGTATGAGGGATGCAGAAGATAATGTAGTGTTGAATACTGGTGATGTTTCAAATGATGGTACTCAAAGAGATAAACAAGGTAACATTATTCCAAAAGGTAAATATAATGAAGTGGTGAACGGAGTAAGAAATACTGACCAACCAGATTACTACTACAATAAAACGATTTATATTGATACAGTTAAGCCACAAACTCCAACAGTAGAAACAGTTCATACAGACAGTGTTACTGGAGAAAAAACTGATAAAAAACAACCAACAGAATTATTAATTTCTGTACCTGCAGAAAAAGATCCTAACTTAACAGATGAAGCTAGAGAAAAACAAGATATTGCAGCTAACGATAAAAATAATGGAACCACTCGTAATGCTGATACGGAAGTAGACAATATTAAAAAAGCTATTGGTGGCTTAACTTCAATGAAAGTTACTTTACCAAATAGTAAAACACCGATTACATTAACGAAAAAAGAAGACGGTTGGTATAACGGTGAAACAAAAGTAGAAGTACGTGATGGTAAATTAGTTGTACCAGTTCCTGCGGGTACTGATTTAACAGAAGCAAGTGATACAACTAACCCAGATAAACGTATTAAAGTTACAGTATTAGACAAGGCAGGAAACGAATCAGATCCAGCATATGGAGATGTTATCAATAATGCTCCGACTGTAGAAACTAAGAAAAAAGATATCTATGTTTATAAAACTCCAGCAGATAAAAAGTTAACGGCTGATGAAGTACTTAAAAAATCAGAAGCTACCGCTACTGACTTAGAAGATGATCGTGATGGTGTTGATTCTACTAAACCAACGATTGCTGTAAGTAATGACGGTGGGTTAGATTCAACTAAGCCAGGAGATTATACAGTAAGAGTTCAAGCTACAGATAGTGAAGGTAAAAAATCTAATATTGATACTACAACAGTTCACGTATTAGATTTAATTACAGTAGATCCAACAGTAACAGCTGACCCAACAAATCCAAGTACAACAGCTCTAGTATCTCCAAAAACAGCTGATACACCAGTTAAACCAGGAGATGAAAATTATGGTAAATACCCAGCTGGGGTAACACGTGATGACTTAGTTAAAGAAGTGACACGTACGGTTAAATTTATCAATGTTAATGATAAAGATAATCCAAACGCTCAACCTATCGACCCAGAAACTGCTCCAGATAGAGAACAAAAAGTTACTTACAAACGTACAGCAACTGTAAACCCAGAAACAGGTGAAGTAACATACTCTGATTGGACTGTTTATGAAGGAGCAGAAATATCAGATGCTTCAGCAGAAGATGGAAAAGGTAAATTCAATGAAGTTACTTCTCCAGTAATTGAAAACTACTTACAAGTAGAGCCTGCTGATAAAACTATCGCAGAAAAAGAAGCTCCAACACCATCTAAAACAGGTGAAGTTACTAACGAAGTAGTGAAAGTTCTTTATAAAGAAATTGGATCATTTACACCTGAGTATCCAGCTGGTAAGAAACCAAAAGATGCACCAGATACAATTAAATATCCTAACAATCCAAATGATCCAACAAAACCTGGTGATTTCAGTAAGGTAGTTATTCCTTATGTAGATGGATATGTTCCAAAATACAATGGAGTAGAATTAACACCAGTTGATCCTGCAGATCCATCTAAAGGATATAAAGTTCCAGATAACTTTGACCCAACTGATAAATTCGGTAAAACTCCAATTCAATATGCACCTGGAATTCAAAAAGCTACAGTTAACTTTGTTTCTGTAGATGCAGCTGGTAAAGAAACACCATTAGATGAGAAATTCAATATTAATGATCTTTCAGGTAAAGCAGGAACACAAATTCCAGAAGACAAAATCCAAGCTCGTCTTGATGTATTAAAATCAATGGGTTACACTGTTCAAGAAAATCCATTCGATCAAGATCCAACATTTGATTCTGATTCAGATAAAGATCAAAGCTTTACAATTAAGTTAACTCCAAAAGTTTCAACACCAACTCCTGTTTATGTTGTGGAAGGTGATAAACCAACAGCAGAAAAACTAAAAAATGCGGTTACTACAGAAGGAAATGACAAAACTGTAGATGAAACTAAGATTCCTGAAACAAAAGGAAAAGTTGGAGATGATACATTAACTGCACCAGTAACAGTAACATACGGTTCAGGTGATAATAAACGTGAAGAAACAGTAAATGTACCAGTGAAAGTTGTTAAAGGATATCCACAATTAGTAGCAGTAAGTGAGGATAAGAAACAACCTTCTCCAGAAGATAATATTGATACTTCAGACTATCCAGATGACGCAACATATGAATACAAAGAAGAAGTAGATACAACAGCACCTGGAGATAAGAAAGTAACAGTAGTTGTTAAACAAGGGGATAAAGTACTAGTAGAAGTACCAGCAACAGTACGTGTAGTAGATAGCAAACCACAATTTGTTGTTGCAGATCCTAAGAAACCACAACCGGATGTTAAAGCAAGCATTACTCCAGATGAATATCCAACAGGAACTGAATTTGAATATAAAGAACCAGTTGATACAACAACAGCAGGTGAAAAAGAAGTAACAGTTGTAGCTAAATTAGATGGAAAAACAATTGTAGAAGTACCAGCTAAAGTAATGGTAGTAGATCCTAAGACACAATATGTGTTTGAAGACCCTGCAAAATCACAACCATCAGCTGATGAAAGTATCGATCCTGACCAATATCCAGAAGGAACTAAATTTACTTATAAAGATGGTGAAGTAGATACAACAACACCAGGAGATAAGAAAGTAACAGTAGTAGCTAAAGATGGCGAAGACAAACTTGTAGAAGTACCTGCAGTAGTTAAAGTATTACCATTAGTGAAACCTGAAGGATTAACAGTTCTTAAAGGAAGCGAAAACTTAGAAGCTGCAGTTAAAGCTAAAGCTGAAGAAGTAGTAGCTGCATTACCAAAAGATAAACTTCCTGAAGGTGTAACTGTAAAAGTTAAAGAAGTGAAAGCAGGAACTACACCAACAACAGCTGAAGTAACTGAAACAGGAAAACCAAAACCTGCGACAGTTGTTGTTGAATATACTGATGATAAAGGAAACGTTATTGGAACAAAAGAAGTAGAAGTACCAGTAACAGTAGTAGGATCAACTCCAAAATCAGTAGTAGTATTCGAAGGTGATAAACCAACTAAAGCTAAAGATGCCGTAACACCAGGACAAGGTGGAACAGTTGGAGAACCAACAACATTACCAGAAACAGCTGGAAAAGCAGGAGCTACAGATGTAACAGTAGAAGTACCAGTAACTTATGACAATGGAAAAGTAACTGAAAAAGTAAAAGTACCAGTTACAGTATTACCAGTAGCAAAAGCGGACGTAACAGTAACTAAAGGAACAACTCCAGAAAAACTGAAAGAATTAGCAAAAGCTAAAGCTGATGAAGCAATTAAAGCAAAAGACTTTACAGATAAATTACCAAAAGATGCGAAAGTAACTGTAGGTGATGTAACAAAAGCTATTGAAGACAAAGTAACAGCTAAAAAAGGAACTGGAGTAACAACAGTAGAAGTACCAGTAACATACACAGTTGATGGAAAAGACTATACAACTACAATTCCAGTAACAGTCAATGTTAAAGGTTCAGATGTTAAACCAGTCTACGTTGTAGAAGGTGACCAACCAAAAGCTGATGATGTAAACAAAGCAATCACTCCTGATACAGATGGAACTAAAACACCTGTCACTGATGAAGATATCAACAAAGCTATCCCAACAACAGAAGGTAAAGTTGGAGCTAATGATGTTAAAGTAACAGCGAAAGTTACTTATAAAGATGGTGGAGAAGAAGTTGTAACAGTACCAGTAACAGTATTGCCAAAAGTTTCTCCAAAAGGTGTCGTCGTACCGAAAGATACTGATAAAGGTACACTTGAAAAAGCTGTTGCTGATAAAGTAAAAGAATCAGCTGAAAATACCAAAGGTTTACCAGAAGGTGTAACAGTAACGGTTAAAGAAACTCCATTAACAACTCCAGGAACAGAAACAGCGGGTGAAAAAGACTCTGTAACTGTAACAGTTGAGTATAAAGATAAAGATGGAAACATTATTGCTACTAAAGAAGTTAAAGTACCAGTAATCGTAACACCAAAAGTAACTCCGGTGGTAGTGGAAGTTGGAACTCCAGTCACAGCAGAAGATGTTAAGAAACATGTTGACCTACCAAAAGATTGGGAAATTACAAATGTTGGAGAAATTCCAGCGACAACAACACCAGGTGAAAAACCAACGGTGCCAGTAGAAGTGAAATTACCAAATGGAAAAACAATTACAGTACAAGTGCCAGTAATTGTAACACCAAAAGTAACTCCAGTAGTAGTAGAAGTAGGAACTCCAGTCACAGCAGAAGATGTTAAAAAACATGTTGACTTACCAGAAGGATGGGAAATCACAAAAGTTGGAGAAATTCCAGCGACAACAACACCAGGTGAAAAACCAACGGTGCCAGTAGAAGTGAAATTACCAAATGGAAAAACAGTTACAGTAAAAGTACCAGTAATCGTAACACCAAAAGTAACTCCAATCGAAGTAGAAGTAGGAACACCTATTACTAAAGATGATGTTAAGAAACATATCGAACTTCCTAAAGAAGAAGGATGGGAAATCATCGAAGAGAACTGGGTAATTCCAACAACAGAAACAGCTGGGAAAAAACCAGGAGTTAAGGTTAAGGTGAAACTACCAACAGGAGAAATTGTAGTAGTAGACGTCCCAGTAACGGTAATTCCTAAACGCATTCCAGAAACTAATCCATATAATGGAGATGGATATAACGGTGGTGGAAATGGTGGTAACAACTACAGACCAACTTCTACTCCACAAAATGTTCCGTCAAGACCAACTGCTCCTGATCAACCTGTAACTCCTACGGAACCAGGACAGCCAGCAACACCAAATCAAGCTCAACCAGCGGCACCAGCTCAAGCAGATGCAACAGTAGCAACTGACACAGCTGCTAAACCAGCAACACCTAAGTATGTTGATGGTCAAAAAGAATTGCCTAACACAGGTACAGAAGCTAACGCTAGTCTTGCAGCGCTTGGACTTCTTGGAGCCCTTAGTGGATTTGGACTTCTTTCTCGCAAGAAAAAAGAAGACTAAAAACTTATAGTTTTTGAGAAGATGATTCGTCATCTTCTTTTTTTATTTCGGTGTTTTTGCTTGCGTAAAAAAATATTTTCTAGTATAATAGTTTATTGTGAGCGAACCTCACTTACCCCTTGCAAAGTCTTGGGGTCATTAGACCAAAAGGAGGAACATATCAATGGCTAAATACGAAATTCTTTATATCATTCGTCCAAACATTGAAGAAGAAGCTAAAAACGCTTTGGTAGCACGTTTTGACTCTATTTTGACTGACAACGGTGCAACTGTTGTTGAATCAAAATCTTGGGAAAAACGTCGTCTTGCATACGAAATCAAAGATTTCCGTGAAGGACTTTACCACATCGTTAACGTTGAAGCAAACGACGACGTAGCTCTTAAAGAGTTTGACCGTCTTTCAAAAATCAACGCTGACATTCTTCGTCACATGATCGTCAAAACTGACGCTTAAGAAGGTAAACTATGATTAACAATGTTGTACTTGTAGGGCGTATGACACGTGACGCTGAGTTGCGTTATACCCCATCAAATGTAGCAGTTGCGACTTTTACTCTTGCAGTAAACCGTACATTTAAGAGTCAAAATGGCGAACGTGAGGCTGATTTTATCAATGTCGTTATGTGGCGCCAACAGGCTGAAAACCTTGCTAATTGGGCTAAAAAAGGCTCACTTATCGGGGTGACAGGTCGTATCCAGACTCGTAGTTACGATAACCAGCAAGGACAACGTGTCTACGTGACAGAGGTCGTGGCTGAGAATTTCCAAATGTTGGAAAGCCGTAGTGTGCGTGAGGGTCACACAGGTGGAGCTTATTCTGCACCAAGTTCAAACTATTCAGCGCCTACAAATTCAGTACCAGACTTTTCACGTGATGAAAATCCATTTGGAGCAACAAATCCATTGGATATTTCAGATGATGATTTACCATTCTAATGGACAACTAAAATTATAAAGGAGAAAACACATGGCTCAACAACGTCGTGGCGGATTCAAACGCCGTAAAAAAGTTGATTACATCGCAGCAAACAAAATTGAATATGTTGATTACAAAGATACTGAGCTTCTTAGCCGTTTCGTTTCAGAACGTGGGAAAATCCTTCCTCGTCGTGTAACAGGAACTTCAGCTAAAAACCAACGTAAAGTAACAACAGCTATCAAACGCGCTCGCGTAATGGCTTTGATGCCTTTCGTAAACGAAGATTAAAGAAAAGACCCGGTTGGGTCTTTTTTTCACGAGCCTTGAAATGAGAGAGCGAGTTTGGGTTCGGGTGGACCTCTTTTTCAGACCCGGTTGAGTCTTTTTTTCACGAGATAGTTTTTTCTGACCTTGGCGTGCTATAATGGTAATAGAAAGAGTAAAGGTGGGTAAGTCAAAGATGAATTGTACGATTAGAAATATGATTAAGTCTGATATTGAATCCTTATCTCATGGATTTATGAATCAAGGTTGGCCTGCTAGAGAAGAAATCTTAGCTAGCTATTTTTGGGAGCAAGCAAGTGGCGACAGAGAAGTCTTAGTTGCAGAGATTGATGGTGCTGTAGCGGGCTACGTTACTATTTTGCCCTCTGCTAAACATGGTCCTTTTGCAGAAGTCTATCCAGAATTATCAGATTTTAATGTGTTTGATCCTTTTCGAAATCAAGGGATTGGGAATCAACTGCTAGAAGAAGCAGAAAAACGAGTCAAGTTTGTTTCGAGTAAGGTCACTCTTGGTGTAGGTTTGCACTTAGGCTATGGCCCTGCCCAGAGATTGTATATCAGACGGGGCTACATTCCAGATGGGACAGGTGTGTGGTATAGAAATAAACCGCTAGAAATGGGTGCAAGTTGTCAAAATGATAATGATTTAGTTTTATACTTATCCAAGGACTTACAATAAAACGGGAAACTTTTTGAAAATAGGGGATTTAGCTACTTTATGGTATAATGGAAAGAGTTAGATTGAAAGAGGTAGTGAGATGGATGCCAAATTAAGATATAAGGCAAAGAAGATTAAGATTGTCTTTTTTGATATTGATGATACATTGCGAAATTCTAAAACCGGTTTTATTCCAGCTTCAATCCCAACTGTTTTTAAGCAATTACGTGAGAAAGAAATTTTGACAGGTATTGCTTCTGGACGAGGGATTTTTGGTGTCGTTCCAGAGATTCGTGAGCTCAATCCTGACTTTTTTGTGACCTTAAATGGGGCCTACATTGAAGATAAAAAAGGTCGGGTTATTTATCAACATCAGATTGAGAAGTCAGATGTTGAAGAGTATATCTCTTGGGCTAAGGAAGAAGGAATTGAGTATGGTTTGGTTGGGAGTCATGATGCTAAGTTATCGACTCGCACCGATATGATTAGTGAGGCTATCAATCCAATTTACCCTGATTTGGATGTAGATCCTGATTTCCATGAAAAAGAAGATATCTATCAGATGTGGACTTTTGAGGATAAGGGAGATGACTTGCACTTGCCTGATAGTCTCTCAGACAAACTTCGCATGGTTCGTTGGCATGAGCATTCGTCTGATATTGTGCCAATTTCAGGTTCCAAAGCGACGGGGGTGGAAAAGGTTGTGGAACACCTTGGCTTGAAACCAGAGAACGTCATGGTTTTTGGAGATGGCCTCAACGACTTGGAACTCTTTGATTATGCTGGAATCAGCGTTGCAATGGGAATTTCTCATGAAAATATCAAAGAAAAAGCAGATTTTATTACAAAAACATTAGAAGAAGATGGCATTTTTGATGCCTTAGAAGGATTTGGTATGGTAGAAAAAGAATTGCATTTCCCACAAGTAGATATTGAAACAGTAGAAGGTCCTCTTGCGACTATTAAGACCAATCACGGAGACTTGCGTATCAAGCTTTTCCCTGAACATGCTCCTAAAACAGTGGCTAACTTTGTAGCTCTTTCAAAAGATGGTTACTATGATGGTGTCATTTTCCATCGTATTATCAAGGACTTTATGATTCAAGGTGGAGACCCAACTGGAACTGGTATGGGTGGCGAGTCAATCTACGGCGAATCATTTGAGGATGAGTTCTCAGAAGAACTTTACAATATCCGTGGTGCCCTTTCCATGGCCAATGCTGGTCCAAATACCAACGGCAGCCAATTCTTTATCGTGCAAAATCAACACCTGCCTTATTCTAAGAAAGAAATTGCTCGTGGTGGTTGGCCAGAACCGATTGCGGAAATCTATGCCAACCAAGGTGGCACTCCTCATCTAGACCGCCGTCACACGGTTTTTGGTCAGTTAGCTGATGAAGCTTCTTACGCTGTCTTGGATGCCATTGCTGCTGTTGAGACAGGAGCTATGGATAAGCCAGTTGAAGATGTTGTGATTGAAACAATTGAAATCGAGGACTAAGATGAAAATCGGTGATAAGCTAAAGGGGCGTATTACAGGGATTCAGCCCTACGGTGCCTTTGTTGAGCTAGAAACGGGTGATACGGGGCTGATTCACATTTCAGAGATTCGGACAGGTTTTATTGAAAATATCCAAGAAGCCTTGAAAGTCGATGAAGAGGTTCAGGTTCAGGTAGTGGATTTAGATGAATTTACAGGGAAAGCTAGTCTTTCTATCCGTACTTTGGAGGAAGAAAAGCACCAGTTTCCGAGACGGAGACGCTTTTCAAGCGATCGTTTTAACTACGGCTTTGCTCCTCTCAAACGAATGATGCCAATTTGGACCAAGGAAGCCCTTCAACATTTGAAGAATCAGAAGCACTAGTTAGAAATCTCTATCTTTTGTAATGTTAATATAAATTTGCTATAATAAGACCATGGAAGAAGAACAATTATTAAAATCAGGAGAGCGCATTAACCAGCTCTTTTCGACAGATATTAAAATCATTCAAAATAGAGAGGTTTTTAGCTATTCGGTGGATAGTGTTCTCTTGTCACGTTTTCCACGTTTTCCTAAAAAGGGCTTGATAGTGGATTTTTGTGCTGGTAATGGAGCGGTGGGGCTATTTGCTAGCACTCGTACTCAGGCACAGATTTTGGCTGTTGAGATTCAGGAGCGTTTGGCGGATATGGCTGAACGCTCTGTCCGTTTGAATGGTTTGGAAGAGCAGATGGAGGTCATCTGTGATGATTTGAAAAATATGCCTTCGCGTATACAGGGAAGTAAGGTGGATATGATTTTGTGTAATCCACCCTATTTCAAGGTGGATCCTCATTCAAACCTGAATGAGAGTGAACATTATCTCTTGGCTCGCCACGAAATCACGACCAATTTGCAGGAAATCTGTCGTAGTGCCCAGAGTATTCTCAAATCCAATGGGCGTTTGGCCATGGTTCATCGCCCTGATCGACTTCTGGATATTTTGGATACGTTACAACGGCATAATCTAGCCCCCAAGCGCCTGCAGTTTGTTTATCCAAAAAGAGAAAAGGAAGCCAATATGCTTTTGATTGAGGCCATCAAGGATGGCTCGACAAGTGGCTTTAAGGTTTTGCCACCTCTCATTGTCCACAATGATGATGGCTCTTATACGCCTGAACTTGAAGAGATTTATTATGGATCATAAGGCTTATATGTACGTGCTGGAGTGTCGTGATGGATCTTACTATACAGGCTATACGACTGATGTGAGAAGACGCCTCGCTGTCCACAATAGTGGGAAGGGAGCCAAATACACTCGAGCACGCTTGCCAGTCAAACTCATCTATGCTCAAGGTTTTGACAGTAAGGAAGAAGCCATGTCGGCTGAAGCCCTTCTCAAGCGTAAGAAGAGGTCACAGAAGGAAAGATTTTTATCTGAAAATCAAGATAGAAATTTACTCATACTCAATGAAAATCAAAGAGCAAACTAGGAAGCTAGCCGTAGACAGTACTTGAGTACGGCAAGGCGAAGCTGACGTGGTTTGAAGAGATTTTCGAAGAGTATCAGTTATTTTGAAGAATCGTGAGGAGCCCTTTGACTCCTCTTACTTTTGTCAAAAAGCGAAAAAAATGCTACAATAAAGAGAATAAACAAAATGAGGTATTATCATGTCTAAGATTCTAGTATTTGGTCACCAAAATCCAGACTCAGATGCCATCGGGTCATCTGTAGCCTTTGCCTACCTTGCAAAAGAAGCTTATGGTTTGGATACGGAAGCTGTTGCCCTTGGAACTCCAAATGAAGAAACAGCCTTTGTCTTGAACTATTTTGGTGTAGAAGCACCGCGTGTTATCACTTCTGCTAAAGCAGAGGGCGCAGAGCAAGTTATCCTGACTGACCACAATGAATTCCAACAATCTGTATCAGATATCGCTGAAGTAGAAGTTTATGGTGTTGTAGACCACCACCGTGTGGCTAACTTTGAAACTGCAAGCCCACTCTACATGCGTTTGGAGCCAGTTGGATCAGCGTCTTCAATCGTTTACCGTATGTTCAAAGAACATGGTGTAGCTGTACCTAAAGAGATTGCTGGTTTGATGCTTTCAGGTTTGATTTCAGATACCCTTCTTTTGAAATCACCAACAACACACCCAACAGATACAGTTATTGCTCCAGAATTGGCTGAATTGGCTGGTGTCAACTTGGAAGAATATGGTTTAGCTATGTTGAAAGCTGGTACAAACTTGGCTAGCAAATCTGCTGAAGAATTGATTGACATCGATGCTAAGACTTTTGAATTGAACGGAAATAATGTCCGTGTTGCTCAAGTAAACACAGTTGACATCGCTGAAGTTTTGGAACGTCAAGCAGAAATCGAAGCTGCAATGCAAGCTGCTAACGTAGCAAACGGTTACTCTGACTTTGTCTTGATGATTACAGATATCGTCAACTCAAACTCAGAAATCTTGGCTCTTGGTGCCAATATGGGCAAGGTTGAAGCAGCCTTCAACTTCAAACTTGAAAACAATCATGCCTTCCTTGCTGGTGCAGTTTCACGTAAGAAACAAGTGGTACCTCAATTGACTGAAAGCTTCAATGCTTAAGATTTTGAGTGTCAATTCAAATTAGGACAGGCTAGTTTGACTTATATCGAAAGGAGTTTCGGCTCCTTTTTTGCTAGGAGTGAAGCATGTTAGAAAATGGCGATTTGATTTTTGTGAGAGATGAGTCAGATATGGGGCAGGCCATCCAGACTTCCACAGGCAACTATAACCATGTTGCGATTTGTTTGGATGGGATGATTTACCACGCTAGTGGACAGGCTGGTGTTGTCTGTCAAGAACCTGCAGACTTCTTTGAGCCCAATCACTTGTACGACCTCTATGTCTACCCAGAAATGGATATCCAGTCTGTGAAGGAAAAAGCTTGCAAACATCTAGGAGCACTCTACAATGCTTCTTTCTATCCAGATGGAGCTGGTTTTTATTGCTCCCAGTATATGGCAGAAATCCTACCGATTTTTGAGACCATACCTATGAAATTTGGGGATGGGGAGCAGGAGATTAGTGATTTTTGGAGAGAGTATTATAGAGAACTAGGTTTGCCTGTTCCTCTGAACCAAGCTGGGACCAATCCTAGTCAGTTGGCAGCATCGCCTCTGTTAGAATGTAAAGAAAGGAATCTTCATGATTCAGATTTTTAATCCATCTCGTTTGACGAGACAGCCATTTTTTGGAGAATTGATCCGCTATCTAGACCAGCATGAGGATGTTATTTTGCGAGAAATTAAGGCCAAGTTTCCAGATGTAGCAGTTGACAAACTCATGGAAGAGTATATAAAGTCAGGCTTGATTCTACGAGAAAATAAGCGTTATTACCTTAATCTTCCTATGCTTGAATCACTCGATAGTCTCGAACTGGATCAAGAGATTTTTGTCAGCGAAGATAGTCCGGTCTATCAAGCCTTGTTAGAGCAGAGGTTTGAGACGGAATTACGAAATCAAACCAATGAATCTATTTTAGTTGAAAAGACGGACTTTGCGAGATCAAAAATGACCCTGTCCAATTATTTCTACAAGGTCAAACATCAGTATCCTTTGACAGAAAAACAGCAGGTACTCTATGCTATTTTGGGAGATGTTAATCCTGAGTATGCTCTCAAATACATGACAACTTTTTTGCTAAAATTTCTCAAAAAAGACCAGCTTATGCAGAAACGCCGTGATATCTTTGTGGACAGTTTAGTTGTCCTAGGTTATATTGTCCAAAAGGAAGATGGAAAGTATGAGTTGGCTATCAATTTTGATAAGGAAAGATTAACTTTCTACTTGGGCTGATTTCTTGTTTCTGAGCACATTATTTGACTTTCCTTAGTATTCGGTATAAACTATATGTAACCGGTAACACATATCGGAATAAAATTAAAAGAGACAATCATATGTCACTTGAAAACAAATTGGAACAAGCAACAGGCTCTATCAAAGAAGGATTTGGTAAAGTTACTGGAGATAGCAAGACTGAAGCAGAAGGCGCTGTAGAAAAGACAGTTGCTAAGGCAAAAGAAGTAGTTGAAGACGTTAAAGGTGCTGTAGAAGGTGCCGTTGAAGGTCTTAAAAATTCATTTAAGAAAGAAGACTAAAAAAATCAAGGGAATAGTTCCCTTGATTTTTTTATAGATAACGTTCTGCGACGGCTGCATCTCCTGGATAGGCTTCTTTCTTGCCTTGGACGATTTGGTAGCAATCGGCTCCCTTACCCGCAATAATGACAGCATCTAATTCCTGATTTGTGATAGCCATGGCTGCCTTGATGGCTTCTTGGCGATCCGCAATTTTTTCAACAGAATAATTAATGTAGCTACTAATCTCATCTGCAATGGCCATTGGGTCTTCGTAGTTGGGGTCATCAGCAGTCAAAAAGACTTGAATCTCAGGATGTTGATTGAGGAGAAGTCCAAAGTCTTTGCGACGACTTTCTCCCTTATTTCCTGTCGAACCGAGAACCAGAGCAATCTTTCCTGTTTGATGAGTCTCTACAACATTGATGAGTTTTTTGAGACTGTCACCATTGTGGGCATAGTCGATGAAAACCTTGGCTCCATTTTTCTGGGTGAGGACTTCCATACGACCAGGAACTCGGGTTGCAGCGATTCCTTTTTTGATGTCCTCAAGACTAGCTCCGAGACGGAGGCAAGCAAGTCCAGCAGCAACGGCATTTTCTTGGTTGAAGTGGCCGATGAGTTGAATAGCATAATCTCCAGCGAGTTTACCCGTAGCTGAAAAACTAAAGGCTTTGGAATTCTCGATTTGGTTGTTCGACTGACTACCGTAGAAATCATGGTCTTGATCTTCTACTTGTTCTTTCAAGACAGAAAAGTGGTCCATGTCACTGTTAATGATGACTGCACGGCTATTTTCCATTAAGAGACGCTTATGGTAGAAGTAGTCTTCAAAGCTAGGGTGTTCAATCGGGCCGATATGGTCTGGGCTAATATTGAGGAAAACTCCCACATCAAAAGTTAGACCATAGACACGTTTGACCAGATAGGCCTGACTGGATACCTCCATGATGAGGTGAGTACGGTCATTTTGCACAGCTTGATTCATCATGTCAAAGAGGTCAATACTCTCAGGGGTTGTTAATGCAGACTTAAAGAAAGTCTTGCCATCTAGAGTTGTGTTCATGGTTGAGAGCATAGCAGGTCGATGCCCTTGAGATAAGATGTTATAAGCGAAGTAGGCTGCTGTTGTTTTACCTTTGGTTCCAGTGAAGGCGAGGAGTTTGAGTTTTTCCTGTGGATTGCCATAAAATTCCATAGCTACCAAACTCATGGCTTTCTTGATATCGCTGACGATAATAGCAGGAATACCAACTTCATAGTCTTCTTCAGCCACATACCAACCGAGGCCTTGAGAGATGGCAGAAATCAGAAATTCCTTTTTAAAGGCAGCACCCTTGACGAAAAAGAGGCTCTTCTCTTTGGCCTTGCGGCTATCATAGCAGATGGTGTCAAAAACAACTTTGCTGTAGTTGTAGTGATAATGTCCTTGGTCGATAATCTCACGGAAGAGACCATCTTTCTTTAAAATATCTAATACGGTTTCAATCTTTATCATACTTTCTATTGTAAACCGAAAGTCGTAAATTTACAAGTGACAAGGAAAAGTTTATAATGGAAGATGAGGAATTTTTCCTAGTGATTAAAATTAAATGAGGAATTTATGTCTAACGAAAACAATCACCAGCAGGCCCAGATGTTACGGGGGACTGCTTGGCTAACGGCTAGTAACTTTATCAGTCGTCTACTCGGTGCCATTTATATCATCCCTTGGTATATCTGGATGGGGTCTTATGCGGCTACGGCCAATGGTCTCTTTACCATGGGCTACAATATCTATGCCTGGTTCTTGCTGATTTCAACAGCGGGGATTCCAGTTGCAGTGGCCAAGCAAGTTGCCAAGTATAATACCATGCGAGAAGAGGAGCATAGTTTTGCCCTGATTCGGAGTTTTTTAGGCTTTATGACGGGACTAGGTCTGGTCTTTGCTCTAGTCTTGTATGTCTTTGCTCCTTGGCTAGCAGACTTGTCGGGTGTGGGTAAAGACTTGATCCCAATCATGCAGAGCTTGGCTTGGGCGGTCTTGATTTTCCCTTCTATGAGTGTTATCCGAGGCTTCTTCCAAGGGATGAATAATCTCAAACCTTATGCCATGAGTCAAATCGCAGAGCAAGTCATTCGAGTTATCTGGATGCTCCTAGCTACCTTTATGATTATGAAAATGGGCTCAGGAGATTATCTAGCAGCGGTAATCCAATCAACCTTTGCTGCCTTTGTCGGCATGGTAGCCAGTTTTGCAGTTTTGCTTTACTTCCTTGCTAAGGAAGGATTACTAAAAAGAGTCCTTGAAACAGGAGATAAGATTAACAGCAAGCGTCTCTTAGTCGATACCATTAAGGAAGCCATTCCTTTTATCCTGACAGGGTCTGCCATCCAGCTCTTCCAGATTCTGGACCAGATGACCTTTATCAATAGTATGAGCTGGTTTACCAATTATAGTAATGAAGACTTGGTTGTCATGTTTTCTTATTTCTCAGCTAACCCTAATAAAATCACTATGATTTTGATTTCTGTTGGGGTTTCGATTGGTAGTGTAGGATTGCCACTCTTGACTGAAAACTATGTCAAGGGAGACTTGAAAGCAGCTTCTCGCCTAGTTCAGGACAGCATTACCATGCTTTTCTTATTCCTACTGCCAGCAACAGTTGGAGTGGTCATGGTAGGAGAACCTCTTTATACGGTTTTCTATGGCAAGCCAGATAGTTTGGCTATGGGTTTGTTTGTCTTTGCAGTTTTGCAGTCTACTATTTTAGGCTTGTACATGGTCTTGTCACCAATGCTTCAGGCCATGTTCCGAAACCGTAAGGCTGTTCTCTACTTCATCTATGGTTCGATTGCCAAGCTAGTCTTGCAAATACCTACCATCGCCCTCTTCCACAGTTATGGTCCTTTGATTTCCACAACTATCGGTCTTATCATTCCTAATGTCTTGATGTATCGGGATATTTGTAAGGTAACAGGTGTCAAGCGCAAGATTATTGTGAAGCGAACCATTTTAATCAGTTTGTTAACTCTTTTCATGTTTCTTGTAGTTGGGACATTGCAGTGGATTTTAGGATTTGTCTTCCAACCAAGTGGACGTTTGTGGAGTTTCCTATATGTAGCTCTTGTCGGTGCCATGGGTGGAGGTGTTTATGGAGTTATGAGTCTCCGTACCCGTTTGTTGGATAAGGTGATTGGAAAAGCTCAAGCAGACCGCTTACGAATCAAATTAAAGTTAACTTAAAAAATATTTATAAATAAAAGGGATAATTTGAACATTTCTATCATGAAATGCTTGAATTATTCTCTTTTTTATTAATTTGTATTATATTTTTTATAATTTGTAGATAGTAATTTAATTTTTCTTAAATTTTACTTAAAAAACTATTGACTAAATAAAACATGTAATGTATAATAAGACAAATATTTAAATCAGGAGGTTCTGGAGATGAAAAAGTCTAAGGCCAAGTATGCAACACTTGCAGGTGTCGTGTTAAGTGCAGGTATTTTGTTAAGTGCGTGTGGAAATTCTAGCACAGGGTCAAAAACATATAACTATGTTTATACTAGTGATCCGTCTAGTTTAAACTATCTAGCAGAAAACCGTGCAACAACAAATGATATTGTGACCAATCTGGTAGATGGTCTCATGGAAAATGACCAGTATGGAAATTATGTTCCATCTTTGGCAGAGGATTGGAGTGTTTCTAAGGACGGTTTGACCTATACCTACAAACTGCGTAAAGATGCTAAATGGTATACTGCAGATGGAGAAGAATATGCTCCTGTAACTGCCCAAGATTTTGTCACTGGTTTGAAATATGCGGCTGATAAAAAATCAGAAGCCTTGTACTTAGTGCAAGAATCCGTTGCTGGATTAGATGACTATATCACTGGTAAAACAAGCGACTTTTCAACTGTCGGAGTTAAGGCTCTTGATGACCAAACTGTTCAATATACCTTGACACGACCAGAATCTTATTGGAACTCAAAAACAACTTCAACCATTCTCTTCCCAGTCAATGCAGATTTCTTAAAATCAAAAGGGGATGATTTTGGGAAGGTAGACCCATCTAGCATTTTGTATAATGGACCTTTCTTGATGAAATCCTTTGTTTCAAAATCTGTCATCGAATTCAAGAAAAATCCTAACTACTGGGATGCTAAAAATGTCTTTGTAGATGATGTGAAATTGGCCTATTATGATGGTAGTGACCAAGATGCACTAGCTCGTAACTATGTAGAGGGGGCTTATAGCTACGCTCGTCTCTATCCAAATAGTTCAAGTTTTGAAGGGATTAAAGAGAAGAATAAGGACAATATCATCTATAGTCTGCAAGATGCTACTTCTTATTTCTTAAACTTTAACCTAGATAGAAAATCTTATAAATTCACTTCAAAAACAAGTGATGCTGAAAAGAAATCGACTCAAGAAGCGGTTCTTAACAAAAATTTCCGTCAAGCCATTAACTTTGCCTATGATCGTACAGCTTACGGGGCTCAATCTCAGGGTGAAGATGGTGCAACTAAGATTTTGCGTAACCTCGTCGTTCCTCCAAACTTCGTAAGTATCAACGGAAAAGACTTTGGTGAAGTAGTAGCCTCTAAGATGGTTAATTATGGTAAAGAATGGCAAGGAATCAACTTTGCAGATGCCCAAGATCCATACTACAATCCAGAAAAAGCCAAAGCCAAATTTGCTGAAGCTAAGAAAGAACTCCAAGTCAAAGGAGTCCAATTCCCTATCCACTTGGACATGACAGTTGACCAAGCTGCTAAAAAGGGTGTCCAAGAGGCAAATTCTATGAAGCAATCTATTGAAGCAGCCTTAGGTGCAGAAAATGTTGTAATTGATATTCAACAACTTTCTACTGAAGACTTTGATAATACAAGCTATTTGGCTCAGACTGCAGCTCAGAAGGATTACGATCTATACAACGGTGGCTGGAGCGCAGACTATCAAGATCCATCAAGCTACCTTGATATTTTTAATATTAATTCCGGTGGAGTGTTGCAAAATCTAGGTTTAGAGCCGGGTGAAGCCAATGACAAGGCCAAGGTTGTTGGACTAGACGTCTACACTCAAATGTTGGAAGAAGCTAATAAGGAGCAAGATCCGGCTAAACGTTATGAAAAATATGCGGATGCCCAAGCTTGGTTGGTAGATAGCTCTCTAGCAATTCCAAATGTTTCACTAGGCGGAACACCAACATTGAGAAAAACAGTTCCTTTCTCTTCACCGTATTCATTAGCTGGTAATAAAGGGGTCGAATCATATAAATACCTCAAAGTACAAGATAAGACAGTTACGAAAGACGAATATGAAAAAGCCAAAGAAAAATGGTTGAAAGAAAAAGAAGAATCTAATAAAAAAGCCCAAGAAGAATTGGCAAAACATGTCAAATAAGGATTTTTCAAGAAAACGATGGTTTCGAAAGAAGCTGTCGTTTTTTTATAGAATGATGGCAAATTTGGAAGAAAAGTGCTTACATTTTTTAAATTGTTTATCAGATTTATGATATAATGAATATAATAAAAGTTGTGAGAAGCTATTTTTAAATCCTCTTCCAGTGTTAACTGAAGTATGCACATGCTAGGATGATTTTATAGGAGGGATGCTGTCTACTAAAAAAGTAAGATAAAATGCAACTAATGATAAGTTCTTCTTTTATGTGAAGAGTTCTTATCTGCCTATTTACTAATCGTTATGGAGGTAACATCATGGGCGCCATTATGGAGTTTGCAACAGAAAAACAGATTGCATCATTTCTGTCAACTTGTCATATTGAAGGGCAAAAGAATTTTCTGATGGCTTTTAAGAAAAAGACATTGCTGAAATCTTTTATTGATTTTTTCATTATAGGTGGTTCCTACTATGTTCAGTCGAGTGTGAAGCCTAAGATTCTGGCATTCACACCTAAGGGAATCTACTTGATGGATATCAGTGATGTGACTGAGAATCGTTCTAATCAAGTCGTAGAGATGCCTTGGAATCAAGTTCAAGATTTTACTTATAAGACAGTCTTGAATACAGTTAGACTTAATTGGCATTATCAAAATGAAGACTATATTTTTTCCGTGGATGTCGGTCAGATTAGTCAGCATGTGGGCCAATATCAATTTAATAAAGACCATTATGACTATTTAGCCCAACACGATTTCTTTCGGTTAAAGTAAACCCTAGCAATCATTTTCACGAAAGAATCTGGAATATTTTCTGGATTCTTTTTAGCTTTACTATCTAATACTCAATGAAAATCAAAGAGCAAACTAGGAAGCTAGCCGCAAGCTGTACTTGAGTACGGTAAGGCGACGCTGACGTGGTTTGAAGAGATTTTCGAAGAGTATAAGTCTATAGTTTAAAACTATAACCAGCTCTTGAAAAGAAGAAAATGAGTTGATGAAAATAAGTGGTACAATAGTTACTATAGATTTGGAGGTATTGTATGAGCAAGGAATTACACATCAACACAATTTTGGCCCAGGCGGGTATCAAGTCAGACGAAGCGACAGGTGCTTTGGTGACACCGCTTCATTTTTCAACGACCTATCAGCATCCAGAGTTTGGTAAATCTACTGGATTTGACTATACGCGCACCAAAAATCCAACTCGCAGTAAGGCAGAAGAAGTCTTGGCGGCTATTGAGTCCGCAGACTATGCCCTAGCTACTAGCTCAGGGATGTCAGCTATTGTACTGGCCTTTAGTGTCTTTCCAGTAGGAAGTAAGGTCTTGGCTGTCCGTGACCTTTATGGTGGTTCTTTCCGCTGGTTTAACCAAGTGGAGCAGGAAGGCCGTTTCCATTTTAACTATGCCAATACAGAAGAAGAATTGATTGCCGAGTTAGAAAAGGACGTGGATGTTCTCTATATCGAAACACCAACCAATCCTTTGATGTTGGAATTTGATATCGAAAAACTAGCCAAATTAGCTCATGCTAAGGGTGCCAAAGTAGTGGTGGACAATACCTTCTACAGCCCTATCTACCAACGTCCGATTGAAGATGGAGCAGATATCGTTCTTCATTCAGCAACCAAGTATCTAGCAGGCCACAATGATGTCTTGGCTGGAGTTGTTGTGACCAATAGTGTAGAATTATACGAAAAGCTTTTCTACAATCTCAATACGACAGGGGCAGTCTTGTCTCCATTTGACAGTTATCAATTGATTCGTGGTCTCAAGACCTTGTCTCTTCGTATGGAGCGCTCAACAGCTAACGCCCAAGAAGTGGTTGCCTTTTTGAAGGATTCTCCAGCAGTCAAGGAGGTTCTCTATACTGGTCGTGGGGGCATGATTTCCTTTAAAGTAGTCGATGAAACGCGCATTCCTCATATTTTGAACAGTCTCAAGGTCTTCTCTTTTGCGGAAAGTTTGGGTGGGGTAGAAAGTCTCATTACTTATCCAACGACTCAAACTCACGCTGATATTCCAGCAGAAGTGCGCCATTCTTATGGTTTGACAGATGACCTCTTGCGTTTGTCGATTGGGATTGAGGATGCTAGAGATTTGATTGCAGATTTGCACCAAGCCTTAGAAGGATAAGATAAAGATGGGAAAATATGATTTTACAAGCCTGCCCAATCGTTTAGGGCACCATACCTATAAATGGAAAGAAGCAGAAACGGATAGTGAAGTCCTACCAGCTTGGATAGCGGATATGGACTTTGTAGTCTTGCCTGAAATTCGCCAAGCAGTACAGACTTACGCTGATCAACTGGTTTATGGCTATACCTATGCCAGTGAAGAGTTGATTAAGGAAGTTCAAAAGTGGGAAGCTACACAACACGGTTACCACTTTGACAAAGAGGCTCTTGTCTTTATCGAGGGTGTGGTACCAGCCATCTCAACAGCTATTCAAGCATTTACAAAAGAAGGCGAGGCGATTCTGATTAACACACCTGTCTATCCACCCTTTGCTCGCAGTGTTAAGTTGAATAACCGCAAATTGATTACCAATGCTTTGGTGGAAAAGGATGGTCTGTTTGAGATTGACTTTGACCAACTGGAGAAGGATATGGTGGAAGAGGAGGTCAAACTCTATATTCTTTGCAACCCTCACAATCCTGGTGGACGTGTTTGGGAAAAGGAAGTGTTGGAGAAGATTGGCCAACTCTGCCAAAAACACGGTGTTTTCTTGGTTTCAGATGAGATTCACCAAGATTTGGCCCTCTTTGGTCACAAGCATCATTCCTTCAATACCATCAATCCTGACTTTAAAGAATTTGCTATCGTCTTGACCAGTGCCACTAAAACCTTTAATATTGCTGGGACAAAAAATTCCTATGCAGTCATTGAAAATCCTAAGTTGAGAGTGGCTTACCAGAAACGCCAGTTGGCCAATAACCAGCATGAAATTTCAGGCTTGGGTTATTTGGCGACAGAAGCTGCCTATCGATACGGTAAAGATTGGTTAGAGGAACTCAAGCAAGTCTTTGAAGACCATATCAATTATGTGGTGGATCTATTTGGGAAAGAGACTAAAATCAAGGTCATGAAACCGCAAGGAACCTACTTGATTTGGCTTGATTTTTCAGCCTATGACCTGACTGATGAAAAATTACAAGAGCTTTTGAGAAATGAAGCCAAGGTTATCCTCAATCGTGGTTTGGATTTTGGAGAGGAAGGGAGTCTCCATGCCCGTCTCAATGTAGCCATGCCTAAATCCCTGCTTCAAGAAGTTTGTCAGCGGATTGTGACGACTTTTGCCAAACGTTAAAAATCCAGCCTTCTAGGAGAAAAGTCTTCCTAGAAGGCTATTTTCATAGGGGAAAATATGGTATAATAAAAAGATAAGGTAAAGGTAAAAATATGGCTAAATTGATTCCGGGGAAAGTCCGTATCGAAGGCGTTGCCCTTTATGAAACTGGTAAGGTTGACATTATAAAGGAAAAGAACAATCGGCTCTACGCTCGCGTTGCAGAAGAAGAACTGCGCTATAGTTTAGAGGATGATTTGGTTTTTTGTGCCTGCGATTTTTTCCAAAAGAGGGGCTACTGTGTGCATTTGGCAGCTCTGGAGCATTTTCTGAAAAATGATGAGCGTGGTCAGGAAATCTTGCAGAGTCTGGAAGAAGGTCATGAAGAAAAAGAGGCCGTTGAAACCAAGGTGACCTTAGGTGGAAAATTTTTGGACCGAATCTTGTCTCCAAAATCAGACCGAGCCTATGAGTTGTCAGCTGTGGGTCAGGTGGAAGTAGGAACTAATCATATCTTGTGGACCCTGAGAATCGGGCAAATCAATAGCCAAAAATACTACGTTATTCGGGATATTCCGCTCTTTTTAAAAGTCGTCGAGAAGAGAAAACCTTATATGATTGGTAAAACTTATGAGGAGTCTCTATCTTGGGAAGCCTTTAATGAGGAAAGTCAAGAGCTTCTGACTTTCTTACGCGGACTAATGGAGGAAGGACTTAGTCCAGAGCTTTTTTTCCAAAACCAAGGTCGGCATCTCTTTTTCCCTCTAACTTTTTTTGAGCAGGGTGTGAATTTACTGATGACCTTGCCTCATTTTCAATTTGACCACCAAGTGGATAGCTACCAGACTCTACTTTTTCAGGATATGCATGCGGATGCTAATCTATTTGCCTTTACAGTAACAGAATACTCAGATTATTTTGAAATGGAAATCGGTGAGAGTCCAAGGGTTAATGTCTTTTATCAGGGAGCTGTGCTTTTCCATAAAGGACAGGTTTATTTTCTAACAGACCAGCAGATGCGTCTTCTCAAGGAAATCAAAGCGCTGCCTTTGGATCAACAAGGAAAGAAATACCTGCAATTTGATAGTAGTGATCGAGATAAGTTGGCTTCCTGTTTAACTCTTTTTAGCCAGATGGGGAGTGTTTCAGCTCCAGAACGTCTACATATCAAAACTTTTGAACCCTCTTTTTACTTTGACAGGGAAGAAGACAATCGGATTCGTTTAGAAATTCAGTTTGATTATGGAGATAAACAGGTATCTAGCCGACAAGAGTTAGAAGAATTACCATTTTCAAGTGATGCTGACTTAGAAGAAAGAGTTTTCCAAGTCTGTTTAGCTGCGGGCTTTGAAGCAGACTTTCAATCTTGGCGTCAGGCCTTAAAAGCGGAGTCTGTCTATCATTTCTTCCATGAAATCATTCCAGTCTTTGAAAAACTCGGAAATGTTGATTTATCAGACAAGTTAGAAGAGCTTTATAGTCTAGCAAGCCCTCAAGTTCAGATTGCTTCCAAGGGAGGTCTCTTGGAAATCCAATTTGATTTTCAAGATATTGCCCAAGAGGAAATCGACCAAGCCATGCAGGCCTTGGTTGCCAATCAAGATTTTTATATTGATTCGTCTAATCAAGTCTACTTTTTTGATGAAGAAACCAAGAAAATTCGCCAAAATCTACAGGAACTGGGACAGTTTGAATTAAAAGATGGGGCCTTGCAGGCTCGAAAATCTTTGGCTTATAGTTTGGCTCATCTCTTTGAAGGGCGAGACCGTGTTTCTTTTTCACAAGAATTCCAGAATTTGGCTCATGATTTGACGCATCCAGAGGACTTCCCTCGACAAGCAACTCAGGTCAAGGCTGACTTGCGAGATTATCAGGAAAAGGGAATCGGTTGGCTGCAGATGCTCCATTATTATGGTTTTGGTGGGATTTTGGCTGATGATATGGGACTTGGTAAAACACTTCAGACCATTGCATTTTTGACCAGTCAAGTGACAAAAGAAAGTAGAGTCTTGATTCTGGCTCCGTCGGGTTTGATTTACAACTGGGCGGACGAGTTTCAGAAATTTGCCCCACAGTTGGATGTGGCTGTTGTTCATGGTTTGAAAGCTAGTCGTGAAGAGATTCTTGCTGAAAGCCATCAAATCTATGTTACGAGCTATGCTACCTTCCGTCAGGATAGTGAGCTTTATCAGGGGATGGCCTTTGATTTCCTTTTTTTAGATGAGGCTCAGGTCATGAAAAATGCCCAGACCAAGATTGCCCAGACCTTGAGACAGTTTGTGGTACCGGCAGTTTTTGCCTTATCAGGGACACCGATTGAAAACCATCTGGGTGAGTTGTGGTCTATTTTCCAAATCGTCATGCCAGGACTCCTGCCAAGCAAGAAAGAATTTATGAAATTGTCAGCAGAGCGAGTGGCTCAGTTTATCAAGCCTTTCGTGATGCGGCGCAAGAAAGAAGAAGTTCTGACTGAATTGCCAGACTTGATTGAAGTGGTTTATAAAAATGAACTGGAAGACCAGCAAAAGGCTATCTACCTAGCCCAGTTGCAACAGATGCGGGACCGTCTAGCTCAAGTTTCAGATCAGGAATTTCAGCGAAGTCGGGTGGAAATTTTATCTGGTTTGATGCGCTTGCGCCAAATCTGTGATACTCCTGCCCTCTTTATGGAGGATTATCAGGGAGCCAGTGGCAAACTGGATAGTCTCCGAGACCTGCTGGTACAGGTGGCAGACGGCGGACACCGTGTCTTGATTTTCTCGCAGTTCAAGGGAATGTTGGAGAAAATTGAACAAGAACTGCCAGACTTGGGCATGACATCCTTTAAAATTACGGGTTCAACCCCAGCCAAGGAAAGACAAGACATGACCAAGGCCTTTAACCAAGGAGAAAGAGATGCCTTTCTGATTTCTCTTAAGGCTGGTGGTGTCGGTCTGAACTTGACAGGTGCTGATACAGTGATTTTGGTTGACCTTTGGTGGAATCCTGCGGTGGAAGCGCAAGCCATTGGCCGTGCCCATCGGATGGGGCAGGAAGAAACGGTTGAGGTCTATCGCTTGGTGACCAGGGGAACCATTGAAGAAAAAATTCAAGAACTCCAAGAACAGAAGAAACATCTGGTGTCACAAGTATTGGACGGCACAGAGTCACGTGGCAGTCTGACCCTGGCAGAAATTAGAGAAATTTTGGGAATTTCTGAAGCCAACACTTGAAAAATCAAGACAATACGCTATAATGAAGTGTTGAAAGGAAATAGAAAATGAGAGAAGAACGATTTCCATTGGTGTCAGATGATGAGGTCATACTGACTGAGATGCCGGTTATGGACCTCTACGATGAATCTGATTTTATCAGTAATATTAAGGGAGAATACCGTGATAAGAATTATCTGGAGTGGGCCCCTATTACTGAAGAAAAACCAGCAAAACCGATTGAAAAGCCAGTAGAGAAACCTAAGAAGGCTGGCTTAGGAGTTAAAAAAGAAGGAAAGAGCTATGCGGAGGTGGCGCGTGAAGAAGCGCGTGCGGACTTGAAAAAGAAACGATCAGCAAGTTATCTGACTAAGGATATTACTCCTACAAGACGCCATCCTCAGCCAAATTTGGTTAGACAGGGCAATCAACCTACTGCGCCTTTCCAAAAGGAAAATCCTGGTGAATTTGTTAAATATAGTCAAAAATTGACCCAGTCTCATTACATCTTGGCGGAAGAAGTTAGCAATATTTCGACTCAAGCTGAGCCAAAAGAAACTTCAGGACCAAAGAAAAACAACTATGATTTTCTGAAGAAGAGCCAAATCTACAATAAAAAGAATCAACAAAAAGAACAAGAACGTCGGGTTGCCCAAGAGTTGAATCTGACCAGAATTACGGAATAGGGGAGAAAACATGCCAAAGACATATCATTTTATCGGAATTAAGGGATCAGGGATGAGTGCCTTGGCCTTGATGTTGCACCAAATGGGGCATAAGGTTCAAGGATCAGATGTTGAAAAGTACTACTTTACTCAACGTGGTCTTGAGCAGGCAGGAATTACCATTCTTCCTTTTGATAAAAAGAATCTAGACGGTGATATGGAAATTATCGCTGGAAATGCCTTTCGTCCAGATAACAATGTCGAAATTGCCTATGCGGACCAAAATGGCATTAGCTACAAACGTTACCATGAGTTCCTAGGTAGCTTTATGCGCGACTTTGTTAGCATGGGAGTTGCTGGAGCGCACGGAAAAACTTCAACGACAGGTATGTTATCTCATGTCTTGTCTCACATTACAGATACTAGCTTCTTAATCGGAGATGGAACAGGTCGTGGTTCAGCTAATGCTAAATATTTTGTCTTTGAATCTGACGAATATGAGCGTCACTTCATGCCTTACCACCCAGAATATTCTATTATTACCAACATTGACTTTGACCATCCAGACTATTTCACAAGTCTAGAGGATGTTTTCAATGCCTTTAACGACTATGCTAAACAAATTACCAAAGGTTTGTTTATCTACGGTGAAGATGCTGAATTGCGTAAGATTAAGTCTGATGCTCCTATTTATTATTATGGTTTTGAAGCAGAAGGTAATGACTTTGTCGCTAGTGATCTTCTTCGTTCAACAACTGGTTCAACCTTCACAGTTCATTTCCGTGGTCAAGAATTAGGGCAATTCCACATTCCAACCTTTGGTCGTCACAATATCATGAATGCGACAGCTGTTATTGGTCTTCTTTACACAGCAGGATTTGATTTGAACTTGGTGCGTGAACACTTGAAAACATTTGCCGGTGTTAAGCGTCGTTTCACTGAGAAAATTGTCAATGACACGGTGATTATCGATGACTTTGCCCACCATCCAACAGAAATCATTGCAACCTTGGATGCGGCTCGTCAGAAATACCCAAGCAAGGAAATCGTAGCAGTCTTCCAACCTCATACCTTTACAAGAACCATTGCCTTGTTGGATGACTTTGCCCACGCTTTGAACCAAGCGGATGCAGTTTACCTAGCGCAAATTTATGGATCTGCTCGTGAAGTAGACCATGGTGATGTTAAAGTGGAAGACCTAGCCAACAAAATCAACAAGAAAAACCAAGTGATCACTGTTGAAAATGTTTCTCCACTCCTAGACCATGACAATGCTGTCTATGTCTTTATGGGAGCAGGGGATATCCAAACCTATGAATATTCATTCGAGCGTCTCTTGTCTAACTTGACAAGCAATGTTCAATAGGACGTTCTAATGGAAATTCCAATTAAGATCATTCAGGCAAGTAAGTCTGATTTGGCTGAGATAGAGACACTTCAGGCCACATCTTTTCCAGCTGAAAAGCAGCAACCTTCCCATATTTTAGAAGAAAGTATCCGTAAGTGTGCGGATACCTTTCTTCTAGCTAGGGATGAAAATCAGCTTCTGGGCTATGTTCTAGGTGGTCCTTACCCACACAATCCGAAATGTCTAGAAGTACATTCTTTAGTCGTTGATACTGACCATCAGAGACAGGGTTTGGGAACGCTTCTTCTTGCGGCTTTGAAAGATGTGGCAGTTAAGCTGGATTACAAAGCTATTCGTTTGAAGAGTCCGGATGAGTTGCTTTCCTATTTTGAAATGAACGGTTTTATTGATGAAGAAGAGACAGATTCGCTTTATGCAGCTAGTCAAGGTTTTAGTATGATTTGGTTTAATCTCTTTTTTTAGGAGGCACAATGGAAATTAGGAAAGCAAGATTAGAAGATTTGGATCGTATCGTTGAGATTGAACTAGAAAATTTCTCGATTGAAGAAGCCATTCCTCGCTCTGTTTTTGAGGCGCATTTGCGAGAGATTCAGACCTCGTTTCTGGTTGCAGAAAAAGAAGGCAGAATCATGGGGTATATAGAGGGACCAGTTGGCCCCCACCGCCATCTGCAAGATCAGTCTTTTACAGAAGAGATAGAAGATTATAGTCATGAGCCTGGTGGTTATATCTCTGTGACCTGTCTTTCTATTGCCAAGGAGGCACAGGGAATAGGACTAGGTCAGAAATTGCTAACAGCTTTGAAAGAACTAGCTCTTGAACACGAAAGAGAAGGCATTAACCTAACCTGTCATGACTATCTCATCGCCTATTACGAAAAACATGGATTTGTCAATGAAGGCCAGTCCCAGTCAACCTTTGCAGGGGAAACTTGGTATGATATGGTCTGGGAAGCTAAAAAATAAGCTAGAAAAGCATGCTAGGTTGCTTTTCTTTCGTTTTTAAGATATAATATTATGGATTGTCAACGAGGAGGATAAACTTTTGAGTGAAAAGCCAAGAGAAGACGAAAAATTAAGCTTTAAAGAGCAGATTTTACGCGATTTAGAAAAAGTAAAACGTAATGAAGGGACTCGCCAAGAGGCCACTGAACTTGCAGAGAAAAAAGAAGCTCTATTTGTCCCTGAAACAAAACTCGCAGATGAAGATGTTATGGTTGCATCCCTATCAGCTGTTGAAAAAATTATGGAGAATGCACCACGTGTTCCAAAACATCCTAGTGAGGATATGCCTGCATCACCGGCAGATGAATCGAGAGTAGAAGCTCCGATTACTCCTCGTCACCCTAGTCAAGATGTTCCAGCTTCACCAGTTGAAGCAAGTCCATCAAGACCGGTTCCAGGGCCAGAGACTAATCGTCCACAAAAGGTCGAAGAAGATTTCAACGTAACTCCAACAAGAGTAGCTGTTTCTTATAAGACTGAAGCTAAAAAAGAGCCTCAGAAAGAAGTAACAAAACCAGAACCAGTTATGGAAACGGAAGCTGTTGAAGTCATTTCTGAAACTCCGAGTCGTAGTCGTCGTGAGACTGTTAAACCTGTCAAGAAGAAAAAATCACATTTGAAGGCTTTCTTCATTTCTCTACTGATTTTCCTTGCCTTGATTTCGGCAGGTGGTTACTTCGGTTATCAGTATGTCCAGTCATCTTTATTACCAGTTGACGCTAATTCTAAGAAGTATGTAACCGTTCAAATCCCAGAAGGAGCCAATGTCCAAGAGATTGGCTCAGCACTTGAAAATTCTGGTGTGATTAAACACGGAGTGATTTTTGCTTTTTATGCTAAATATAAAAATTATTCAGATTTGAAGGCTGGATATTACAATTTGCAAAAGAGCATGAGTACAGAGGATATCATTAAGGAACTCCAAAAAGGTGGTACTCCTGAACCTCAAGAACCTTCACTTGCAGATTTAACGATTCCAGAAGGATATACAATTGATCAAATCGCCCAAGCTGTAGGCCAATTACAAGGTGAATTTAAAGAACCTTTGACAGCGGAAGCTTTCTTGGCTAAAGTGCAAGATGACAACTTTATCAGTCAAGAAGTTGCTAAATATCCAAACCTACTCGAAAGCTTGCCAACGAAAGAAAGTGGGGCTCGTTACCGTTTGGAAGGTTATCTTTTCCCAGCGACCTACTCTATCAAGGAAAGCACAACTATTGAAAGTTTGATTGATGAGATGCTGGCAGCTATGGATAAGACCTTGACGCCGCACTATAGTGCAATTAAGTCTAAAAACTTGACAGTCAATGAATTGCTAACAATTGCTTCACTTGTTGAAAAAGAAGGTGCTAAGACTGAAGACCGTAAGTTGATTGCAGGTGTTTTCTACAACCGTTTGAATCTCGGCATGCCTCTTCAAAGCAATATTGCAATCTTGTATGCCCAAGGGAAGCTTGGTCAAAATATTAGCCTAGCAGATGATGCTGGAATTGATACATCAATTAATTCACCATACAATGTTTATACAAAACCTGGTTTGATGCCTGGTCCAGTAGATAGTCCAAGTCAGGACGCGATTGAAGCAAGTATCAACCAAACAAAGAGTGAGAACCTATACTTTGTAGCCAATGTTACAGATGGTAAAGTCTATTACGCAGTGACACAGGAAGAACATGATCGTAATGTAGCTGAGCACGTCAATAGCAAGCTTACTCAAAATAGTAGTTCAAACTAAGACTACAAAAATGAGAATCTTAGATAGAGATTCAATACTATTTAAAGAAAGTTGAGAAAAATGGCAGAAAAAACATATCCTATGACCCTTGCGGAAAAGGAAAAACTTGAAAAAGAATTAGAAGAATTGAAATTGGTCCGCCGACCAGAAGTGGTAGAACGCATTAAGATTGCCCGTTCATACGGTGACCTTTCTGAAAACAGTGAATATGAAGCAGCTAAGGATGAACAAGCCTTTGTCGAAGGACAAATCTCTAGCTTGGAAACAAAAATTCGCTATGCTGAAATCGTCAATAGTGACTCAGTTGCCGATGATGAAGTGGCGATTGGTAAAACAGTCACTATCCAAGAAATTGGTGAGGACGAAGAAGAAGTTTATATTATCGTAGGTTCAGCAGGTGCGGATGCCTTTGCAGGTAAGGTTTCAAATGAAAGCCCAATTGGACAAGCCTTGATTGGTAAGAAAACAGGTGATACAGCAACTATTGAAACACCTGTTGGTAGCTATGATGTAAAAATCTTGAAGGTTGAAAAAACAGCCTAAAAATAAAAAAAAGGAGTGAGGAGGCAGTGCGCTTCACTCACTCCTTTTTCCATTTTAAATTGAATTGGAGACGTTATGAGTTCAAAGAAGAAAAAAAATAAGATGGAGCGTGGTCTGACCAATCGTCACGTGCAGGTTATGGCCATTGCGGGAACAATTGGAACAGGACTCTTTTTGGGAGCAGGTCGCTCTATCAGCCTAACAGGTCCTTCTATTGTACTAATTTATATGATTACGGGAGCATTCATGTTCCTCATGATGCGTGCGGTTGGGGAAATGCTCTACCAAGACCCTGAGCAACATACCTTTATCAACTTTATCACGCGCCATTTAGGTAAGGGCTGGGGTTATTTCTCGGTTTGGTCTTACTGGCTATCCGTTGTCTTTATCGGTATGGCGGAAATCACTGCTATCTCTCACTATGTTCAGTTCTGGTTCCCTAGCTGGCCAAGTTGGATGATTGAGATTGGATTTTTGACTATTCTAGCCTTGGTCAATTTGATTGCGGTGAAACTCTTTGGGGAAGTTGAGTTTTGGTTTGCGATGGTCAAGATTGTGGCTATTTTAGCCATGATTGCCACAGGAGTCTTTATGGTCTTGACAGGCTTTAAGACACCACATGGAGTAGCAAGTTTGGCCAATATTGCTGACAATTTCTCCCTCTTCCCAAATGGTGGAGTTAACTTTGTCATGGCCTTCCAGATGGTTTTCTTTGCCTACCTCATGATTGAGTTTATCGGGGTAACGACTTCAGAAACAAAAAATCCACGTCAGGTCTTGCCAAAAGCCGTTAAGGAAATTCCTTTGCGTATCGCCTTTTTCTACGGTGGTGCCCTCTTAGCCATCATGGCTATCATTCCGTGGCGTGAACTTGCATCGGCTGATTCTCCCTTTGTTACAGTGTTTGAATTGGCAGGAGTCAAGTGGGCGGCAGCCTTGATTAACTTCGTCGTTTTGACATCAGCGGCATCTGCTCTTAACTCAACTCTCTACTCAACAGGTCGTCATTTGTATCAGATTGCCCATGATTCGCCAAATCGCTTCCTAAAAGCAATTAAGGCAGATACTCTCTCTCGCCACAACGTGCCACAAAATGCCATCATTGCCTCAGCAATCTTGATTGCCCTAGCAGCCTTTATTAACATCTTGCCAGGAGTTTCCGATGCCTTTGCCTTGATTACGGCATCATCATCAGGTGTCTATATCGCCATTTATATCTTGATTATGGTGGCTCACCTCAAGTATCGCAAGTCACCAGACTTTATGGCAGATGGTTATCTCATGCCCCATTATCGTTTCCTAAATCCTTTAACCATGCTCTTCTTTGTCTTTGTCTTTGTAACTCTCTTTCTACAAGAGTCTACATTTGTCGGAGCAATCGGTTCAGCTATCTGGATTATCGGTTTCGGGATTTATAGCCAGTGGAAATTTAGAAAATAGATTTGAAACTCATCAGCTTAGCTTGGTGAGTTTTTGCTAGTTTGACAGTCTATTGAAATAAGACTATAATCAAGCTGTAACAGTGTTTAAGGAGGTTTAGATGTACTTTAGATTGGAAAATAAGGAATCCCATAAATCACAAGAAATAGGGAATCTGATTCGTGTTTATAACCGTTCAAAAAGAGAAGAGGCTGAAAGTGAGCCACTTAATCTTTATGTCGAAGATGAAAAGGGCAATCTCATGGCAGGTTTGATAGCAGAGACTTTTGGAAATTGGCTAGAAATCGAGTATTTATTTGTAAAAGAAGAACTGAGAGGGCAAGGACTCGGTTCAAACCTATTGCAGCAAGCAGAAACTGAAGCTAAGAATCGAAACTGTCGTTTTGCTTTTGTCAATACTTACCAGTTTCAAGCTCCAGATTTTTATAAAATGCATGGCTACAAGGAAGTTTTTACCTTACAAGACTATCCCTACACAGGAAAAAGATTTTATTACCAAAAAGATTTGTAAGGAGAATATGAAATCATAAAGTAAAGAGGGGGCTTGACATAAGTATGGAGGTGGACTAATGGATATGAGTAACTATCGATAAGTAGCAGTTATAATCTACAAATTGTGTCTTTCTAGACGATATTGAGGACAATACAGTCGTAGCTAAGACATTAGATGTGAAATCCTACGATGCTGTAGATGTTTTGAGAAAATTGAATAAGCAGAAAACTCTCTATCATTTAGGTGGTAGAGAGTTTTTTGTTAATAAAATTTTACAAAATGACATTTATATATTGCATTAAGTTAGATATATGATATAATGTTGTTAAAAAGAGGCGCAACTTTTTAAAATTAATGAGAATCAAAGAGAAAACCAAGAATGTTAATGGAGGAATAAAAAATGGAAGTTATAAATGTAAGTAAGCATTATGCTCATTCAATCATTCTCAAAGATATAAATTTTGCACTTAATAAGGGTGAAATTGTTGGTCTAGTAGGGAGAAACGGAGTTGGCAAGAGTACATTGATGAAAATTCTTGTTCAGAATAATCAACCGACTTCAGGGAATATTATAAGTAGTGATAATGTTGGGTATTTAATCGAAGAACCAAAATTATTTTTATCTAAAACAGGTTTAGAGAATTTAAAATATTTGTCAAATTTATATGGTGTTGACTACAATAAAGAAAGATTTGGAAGTTTGATCCAAGAGTTAGATTTGACTCAGTCTATTAATAAAAAAGTAAAGACCTATTCTTTAGGTACAAAACAAAAATTAGCTTTGCTTCTAACTCTCGTTACGGAACCTGATATATTGATTTTAGATGAACCGACTAATGGTTTAGATATTGAATCATCACAAATAGTTTTAGCAGTTCTAAAAAACTTAGCTTTACATGAAAATGTGGGAATTTTAATATCGAGTCATAAATTAGAAGATATTGAAGAAATTTGTGAGAGGGTCCTTTTCTTGGAGAACGGGCTTTTGACATTCCAAAAAGTAGGAAAAGATAGACATAATTGCTTGTTTGAGATAGCTTTTTCATCAGCTACAGATAAAGACATTTTCCTTACCAAACAAGAATTTGGGGATATTGTTCAGGAAGAGGGACTGAAAATTACTATGTCTGGGAATATTCAAAGTAGTGAGCTTTTTAAATTTTTTAACGAAAACTCTATTAAAGTAGTTGATTTTGAAACTAAAAAAGAGACGCTTAAAGATATTTATCTAAATCGTTCAAAATAAAGGAAGGTTATAATCATGAAATTAAATAAATTGAATTTTCTTAAGGAAAATATAAGAGATTTATATTCATCAGGCGTAATATATCTCGGATTGATTATCTCGTTTATACCGCCGATACTGGTTACATTCTTTATTCTAAAGACTCAAGGGACATCACTTGGTATTAAGCATATTTCAAATTTTTATGCTATGCTCGGTATGTTAATGGCTGTTATACATGCTAACCGAATTATTAGCAGGGATTTTTCTAACAATACGATCAGTTTATTTTATAATCAAAAGAAAAATCGGATGATTTACGTCTTGTCTAATTTTCTATATGCCATCTCAGTTTCTATTATTTATGCTTTGAATGGCATTGTGCTACTAGTCATCGTATGTAAATTGGGTGTTCCAGGTGATTTAGGATTAGATTTTATAGTAGCTATTGTAGTCAATACAATTTTGTTAGTCCTATTTTATTTTCTATTATCTTACATTTTCTATTTATACAAATTGAAAAGTGGCTTGATATTTGGTATTTTAGTTGCTTTACTACTCTTTATCCCTAATATATTAAATACGATTATGATGAATACTAGTAATGATTTGTTTATCAAAGCAATTGAACTTCTTCCTTTTTATTCTTTACCTGTATTTGTGGATTCAAATACGATGTCTATTAGTCAGTATCTTGTGGTAATCACTACAATCATTTTATTGTACTTTTTCACTCTCAATAAAAGCAAGAAGTATTCATTTTAGTTTCATTTAGTATTATTTTGCATACCTAAAATACAGTAAAAAATCAGTCATCTTAGTATGCTCCTGCTCTTGTTGTGTACACGTTTTTGTCTTATGCTAGACTCATTTCCAAAAGCATTATATAATAGTGATATGAAATCAACTAAACAAGAAATACAAGCAATCAAAACTCGTTTAAAAGACCCTACTAAAGCTAATACTAAAACAAAAATCAAATAGCAAACTAGGAAGTTTATTTCAAACAATCCAACATACTGATTTTAGGCTGAAGATAATATTGGAGTGCTAATTAATGAGGTTATAATAAATAGCTGACAGCTTGTGTTGGTTTTGGATTTTTTAAGAGTAGATGAGTATTAAAACTATAAGGAGGACGCAGGTGGCTAAAAATTTAAAATTAAAATTAGCTCGGGTAGAGCTTGATTTAACTCAGGGTCAACTAGCAGATGCTGTCGGGGTGACGCGCCAGACTATTGGTTTGATAGAGGCGGGAAAATACAATCCCAGTCTCTCGCTCTGCCAGTCCATTTGCAGATGTTTAGGGAAAACCCTAGACCAATTATTTTGGGAGGAAGAAGATGGTAAATAAATTTATTCATTATCAATTACTTGACGAAAGAGAAGAACAACTAATTAATAAAGCTGGGGCAGAGTCTTTTTCACTCTTTATTGGGCTTGTACTTCTAAGCTATTTGGTGGCAGTGTTGGCTCCATCTCTTTTTAATCCGAATTTTCTAGTTTATACTCTGATAGTAGGAATTTTCTTCTTTTTTAATCGTGCCCGTTATCTGGGAGTGACCTACTATAGTCGTTTTCATTTTACGATTTTGGGTTGTTTTTTACTAACCTTGGCTATTACGGCTCTTTTGATGTTACAGAATTATCAATTCAACATAGAAATTTATCAGCACAATCCTTTGAACGGTAAATACCTATCTGCTTGGGTCATTACTTATGTTATTTACCTTCCCTGGGTCTTTATTGGCAATCTTGGTCTGAAGAGCTATGGTAAATGGGCCCAGAAAAAGTTCGAGCAAGACATGGATGAACTGGAGAGTGGAGAATAGCTTGTTACTCTTTTCTCAATCCAGCTAAAATGTGATATAATAGTACTAATTTATTGGAATACATGAAAGTTTTTGAAAATTTTCATGTATTTCTAGTTAAGGAAGTAGGAAAAGTATGTATCCAGATGATAGTTTGACATTGCACACGGACTTGTACCAGATTAATATGATGCAGGTTTACTTTGACCAAGGGATTCACAATAAGAAGGCGGTCTTTGAGGTGTATTTCCGCCAACAGCCTTTTAAGAACGGCTATGCGGTTTTTGCTGGTTTGGAAAGAATTGTGAGCTATCTTGAAGACTTGCGTTTTTCAGATAGTGATATTGCCTATTTGGAGTCGCTGGGCTATCATGGGGCATTCTTGGACTACCTCCGCAATTTCAAGTTGGAGTTGACGGTTCGTTCTGCCCAAGAAGGGGATTTGGTTTTTGCTAATGAGCCTATTGTGCAGGTGGAAGGCCCTCTAGCCCAATGTCAATTGGTAGAAACAGCCCTTTTGAACATCGTCAACTACCAGACCTTGGTAGCGACTAAGGCAGCTCGTATTCGTTCAGTCATTGAAGATGAACCTTTAATGGAGTTCGGGACACGTCGGGCTCAAGAAATGGATGCGGCTATCTGGGGAACACGCGCAGCGGTGATTGGTGGTGCAAATGGAACCAGCAACGTGCGTGCTGGTAAACTCTTTGACATTCCTGTCTTGGGGACTCATGCCCATGCCTTGGTACAGGTTTATGGCAATGACTATGAGGCTTTCAAGGCTTATGCTGCGACCCACAAAAATTGTGTCTTTCTTGTAGATACCTATGACACCCTTCGCATCGGTGTACCAGCTGCCATTCAGGTGGCGCGCGAGCTGGGTGACCAGATTAACTTTATGGGTGTTCGGATTGACTCTGGGGATATTGCTTACATTTCCAAGAAAGTTCGTCAGCAACTGGACGAGGCTGGATTTACAGAGGCTAAGATTTATGCTTCTAATGATCTAGATGAAAATACCATCCTTAACCTCAAGATGCAAAAGGCCAAGATTGATGTCTGGGGTGTGGGAACTAAGCTGATTACAGCCTATGACCAGCCAGCTCTTGGGGCAGTTTACAAGATTGTTGCAATCGAAGATGAAAATGGGAACATGCGCAATACGATTAAGCTGTCAAATAATGCTGAAAAAGTGTCTACGCCAGGTAAGAAGCAGGTGTGGCGCATTACCAGTCGTGAAAAAGGCAAGTCAGAAGGAGACTATGTCACTTATGATGGCGTAGATGTTGCCAGCATGACAGAAATCAAGATGTTCCATCCAACCTATACTTACATCAAGAAGACCGTTCGTAATTTTGACGCTGTGCCTCTCTTGGTGGATATTTTTAAAGATGGGAAATTGATTTACAATTTGCCTAGCTTGACTGAGATTCAGGATTATGCTCGTAAGGAATTTGACAAGCTTTGGGATGAGTACAAGCGCGTGCTCAATCCTCAGCATTATCCAGTGGATTTGGCGCGTGATGTATGGCAAGACAAGATGGACTTGATTGACAAAATGCGCAAGGAAGCCCTTGGTGAAGGAGAAGAAGAATGAGTTTGCAAGAAACGATTATCCAAGAGCTGGGTGTCAAACCAGTGATTGATGCCCAGGAAGAAATCCGTCGTTCCATTGATTTTTTAAAAAGATATCTGAAAAAACATCCCTTCCTAAAAACCTTTGTACTAGGAATTTCTGGAGGACAAGACTCAACTTTAGCAGGACGATTGGCTCAACTGGCTATGGAAGAACTGCGAGCTGAAACGGGAGATGACAGCTACAAATTTATCGCTGTCCGCCTGCCATATGGAGTGCAAGCCGATGAAGCAGATGCTCAAAAAGCACTAGCCTTTATCCAGCCTGATATCAGTTTAGTTGTCAATATTAAGGAATCTGCTGATGCTATGACAGCTACAGTTGAAGCGACAGGTAGTCCTGTTTCAGATTTTAACAAGGGCAATATCAAGGCTCGTTGCCGTATGATTGCTCAATATGCCCTGGCAGGTGCCCATAGCGGAGCGGTCATTGGAACAGACCACGCCGCGGAAAATATCACAGGCTTTTTTACCAAGTTTGGTGACGGTGGTGCGGATATTCTCCCTCTTTACCGCCTCAATAAACGTCAAGGGAAACAACTCTTGCAGGAACTTGGTGCAGACCCAGCCCTTTATGAAAAAATCCCAACAGCAGACCTAGAAGAAGACAAACCAGGCCTAGCTGACGAAGTAGCCCTCGGAGTCACTTATGAAGAGATTGACGACTACCTAGAAGGCAAAACAATCAGCCCAGAAGCTCAAGCAAGAATCGAAAACTGGTGGCACAAAGGCCAACACAAACGCCACTTACCCATCACCGTATTTGATGACTTTTGGGAGTAAAAAGGTCCGGGGGACCTTTTTACCCCGAGTCTAAAAATAGGAAAACGAGGCACCTCCAGTGGAGGTTTTCAGCATCTCACCTTGAAATAAAAAAGAGAGAGAAAATTCGGTAACTAGAAGAGTTCGATTTTCCTTGTCTTACCCCCGCAACGATGACTAGGTTTGAAAAAGCTTGGAAAAGCGCATTTCAAACCAGACAGCGACTGCGTCAAGTAACTAGAGTAAAAACTTGTTTTCTAGCTGTTACTGAGTTTAGTTTTTTTACCCCGAGCACGGAAATAAATAAGCGAGGAGGTCCGGGGACCTTTTTAGATTGAGCCTTGAAATTCAAAAGCAAAGTAAATTTAAATTGAGGTTGGGCAGAGAATCATCTATCAGAAAGCGAGGTAGTATCATGCAAGTATTACAGACAGATCGTTTAATCTTGCGAAGATTTGTGGAGAGTGATGCGGAAGCCATGTTTCAGAATTGGGCTTCGTCCGCTGAAAATCTAACCTACGTCACTTGGGATCCTCATCCTGATGTCGAGGTGACTCGAAATTCGATTCGTAACTGGGTTGCCTCCTATACAAATCTCAACTATTACAAATGGGCTATTTGTCTCAAAGAAAATCCTGAGCAGGTGATAGGGGATATCAGCATCGTTGAAATGGATGAGAACGATTCTTCTTGTGAAATTGGCTATGTGCTAGGTAAGAAATACTGGGGTCATGGTATGATGACAGAGGCCTTAAAAACTGTCTTAGATTTTTGTTTTACTCAAGCAGGCTTTCAAAAAGTTAGAGCACGATATGCCAGTCTCAATCCAGCTTCAGGTCGTGTCATGGAGAAGGCTGGAATGTCCTATCTCAAGACTATTACCAATGGTGTAGAGAGAAAAGGCTATCTTGCTGATCTTATTTATTACCAGGTAAGTAGGGAAGACTAGTGAATTTTCTTTTCAGTTTCCACCAAAGTCAGACTTTGTCTGGCTTTTTTTGCAACATTTTTTACATAACCTGATTAAATTCCTATTTTTTCCTATCATTGCCCCTGTTTTTTCTGGAATTTTAGGGCTATAATAGTCCTATCAAATCAAAGAATGGAGGAAGGCAATGGATAATATAATCTTTTTTATCAGTGTTTTTCTTGCTGGAATTCTTTCCTTCTTTTCTCCTTGTATTTTACCCTTGTTACCGGTCTATGCAGGGGTCTTGTTGGATGACAAAGATGGTACCCAGGCTTCTAGCGAAAAATTTTCAATCTCACTTGTTAGTCTATTGAGAACTCTGGCCTTTATAGCGGGGATTTCCTTTGTTTTTATCTTACTGGGCTATGGAGCTGGTTTTTTAGGCAATTTGCTTTATGCTTCTTGGTTTCAGTATGTGACGGGTGCGGTGATCATTCTCTTGGGCTTGCACCAGATGGAAGTCTTACATTTGAAGGGACTCTACAAGGAAAGAAGGCTACAATTACAGGGACAGGGGCAAAAGGGTAAGGGCTATAGTCAGGCATTTTTACTGGGATTGACCTTTAGTTTTGCTTGGACGCCTTGTGTGGGGCCGGTTCTTGGCTCTGTTTTGGCCTTGGCGGCTTCAGGTGGTTCAGGTGCTTGGCAGGGAGCTGGTCTCATGTTGATTTACACGCTGGGTTTGGCGCTACCATTTTTGGTTCTAGCTCTTGCCTCCAGCTATGTTTTGAAACATTTCCGAAAACTCCATCCTTATCTCGGAACCCTCAAAAAAGTGGGTGGTTTCCTCATTATCGTAATGGGAATCTTGGTGCTTTTGGGAAATGCTTCCATTTTGACTACATTATTTGAATAGAGAGGAAAAAGAAATGAAAAAATGGCAAACATGTCTTCTTGGAGTAGGCTCAATCTGTTGTTTGGCAGCCTGTTCGGCTAAAAATATGTCAGACCAAGCTACTATGAAGGAGCAAACAAAAACAGAACAAGTCAGCTCGCAAACTGCGACTAAAGGTCAGGCAGTTGCTGATTTTGAATTGATGGCTGTAGATGGCAAGACCTACCGCTTGTCTGATTACAAGGGCAAGAAAGTCTATCTCAAATTCTGGGCTTCTTGGTGTTCCATCTGTCTAGCCAGTCTTCCAGATACAGACGAAATCGCTAAAGAAGCTGGTGATGATTATGTGGTCTTGACGGTAGTGTCTCCTGGCCACAAGGGGGAGCAAGCAGAAGCGGACTTTAAAAACTGGTACAAGGGCTTGGATTATAAAAATTTCCCAGTTCTAATTGATCCATCAGGCAAACTTTTGGAAAGTTATGGTGTCCGTTCTTATCCAACTCAAGCCTTTATAGACAAGGAAGGTAAGCTAGTAAAAACGCAACCAGGTTTTATGGACAAGGATATGATTCTAAAAGAATTGAAAGAAATGGGGTAGAGAAAGGTCATGAATGATAAAGTAAAATTGTTTGTCTTGGCAGGGATTTTTTTCCTAGCCATAACCGGTTTCTATTTTCTATTGATGCGAAATGCAGGGCAGACAGATAGCTCGCAAATTGAGAAAGCATCAGTTAGCCAAGGAGGAAAAACAGTGAAAAAAACAGAAGTGAGTAATGACGCAGACTTGCATGAAATTTATCTAGCTGGAGGATGTTTCTGGGGAGTAGAGGAATACTTCTCACGCGTGCCTGGAGTGACAGATGCCGTTTCAGGCTATGCGAACGGTAGAGGGGAAACAACTAAGTACGAATTGATTAACCAAACTGGACATGCGGAGACTGTCCATGTCACCTATGATGCCAAACAAATTTCCCTCAAGGAAATCCTACTTCATTACTTCCGCATTATCAATCCAACCAGCAAAAATAAACAAGGAAATGACGTGGGTACCCAGTATCGTACCGGTGTTTATTACACAGATGACAAGGATTTAGAGGTGATCAACCAGGTCTTTGATGAGGTGGCTAAGAAATACGATCAACCTTTAGCAGTTGAAAAGGAGACCTTGAAGAATTTTGTCATGGCAGAGGATTACCACCAAGACTATCTCAAGAAAAATCCAAATGGCTACTGCCATATCAATGTCAATCAGGCAGCCTATCCCGTCATCGATGCCAGCAAATATCCCAAACCAAGTGATGAAGAATTGAAAAAGACCTTGTCACCTGAGGAGTATGCAGTCACCCAGAAAAATCAAACAGAACGGGCTTTCTCTAACCGCTACTGGGATAAATTTGACTCTGGTATCTATGTGGATGTAGCAACTGGCGAACCCCTCTTTTCATCAAAGGACAAGTTTGAGTCTGGTTGTGGCTGGCCTAGTTTTACCCAACCCATCAGTCCAGATGTTGCCACCTACAAGGAAGATAAGTCTTACAATATGACACGCATGGAAGTGCGAAGCCGAGTTGGAGATTCTCACCTTGGCCATGTCTTTACGGATGGACCTCAGGATAAGGGTGGCTTGCGCTACTGTATCAATAGTCTTTCCATCCGCTTTATTTCCAAAGACCAAATGGAAGAAAAAGGCTACGCTTATTTACTAGATTATGTTGATTAAGAGGGCTTTCCTAAGCAGTTAGAGGAGAATTTTGCTATACTGATACTAGTAAGTGACAAAGGAGAGAAGCATGACCTACACAATCTTAATCGTAGAAGATGAATATCTGGTAAGGCAAGGTTTGACCAAGCTGGTCAATGTAGCAGCCTACGATATGGAAATCATCGGTCAAGCTGAAAATGGAAGACAGGCTTGGGAATTGATACAAAAGCAGGTGCCAGATATCATTTTAACCGATATCAACATGCCTCAGCTAAATGGCATCCAGTTAGCCAGTCTGGTCCGAGAAACCTACCCTCAGGTTCATTTGGTCTTTTTGACTGGCTACGATGATTTTGATTATGCCTTGTCTGCTGTCAAACTCGGTGTGGATGACTACCTGCTTAAGCCCTTTTCTCGTCAGGATATTGAGGAAATGTTGTGGAAAATCAAGCAAAAGTTGGACAAAGAAGAGAAAGAAGAGCAGTTACAAGATCTATTGACTGATAAGTTTGAGGGAAATATGGCTCAGAAAATCCAGTCTCATCTTGATGACAGTCAATTTAGTTTAAAGTCTTTGGCCAGTGACTTGGGCTTTAGTCCGACTTATCTGAGTTCTTTGATTAAGAAAGAGTTGGGACTGCCTTTTCAGGATTATCTGGTGCGAGAACGTGTCAAACAAGCCAAGCTTTTGCTTTTAACTACAGATCTAAAGATTTATGAGATCGCAGAAAAGGTTGGCTTTGAAGATATGAATTACTTTACCCAACGTTTTAAACAGATTGCAGGTGTGACACCTCGTCAGTTTAAGAAGGGGGAAGGTCGATGAAGCGTTCTTCTCTCCTAGTCAGAATGGTTATTTCCATCTTTCTGGTCTTTCTCGTTCTCCTAGCTCTGGTTGGGACTTTCTACTATCAATCTAGTTCATCAGCCATTGAGGCTAGCATTGAGGGCAATAGTCAAACAACTATCAGTCAGACTAGCCACTTTATCCAGTCTTATATCAAAAAATTAGAAACCACCTCGACTAGTTTGACCCAGCAGTCAGATGTCTTGACCTATGCTGAGAATCCCAGTCAAGACAAGGTCAAGGGAATTCGAGATTTGTTTTTGACCATCTTAAAGTCAGACCAAGATTTGAAAGCTGTTGTACTGGTGACTAAATCCGGTCAAGTCATTTCTACAGATGATAGTGTGCAGATGAAAACTTCCTCAGATATGATGACTGAGGATTGGTACCAAAAAGCTATTCATCAGGGGGCTAAGCCAGTTTTGACCCCAGCTCGTAAATCGGACAGTCAATGGGTCATTTCTGTCACTCAAGAACTTGTTGATGCAAAGGGAGCCAATCTTGGCGTGCTTCGTTTGGATATTTCTTATGAAACTCTGGAAGCCTATCTTAACCAACTTCAGTTGGGTCAGCAGGGCTTTGCCTTTATCATCAATGAAAACCATGAATTTGTTTATCATCCTCAACATACAGTTTATAGTTCGTCTAGCGAAATGGAGGCCATGAACCCCTATATTGAGACAGGGCAGGGTTATACTCCAGACCACCAATCCTATGTCAGTCAAGAAAAGATTGCTGGAACTTATTGGACGGTTCTGGGTGTGTCTTCGTTGGAGAAGTTAGATCAGGTTCGGAGTCAACTCATGTGGACCTTGCTTGGGGCTAGTGTCACATCTCTTCTTGCCTGTCTCTGCTTGGTGTGGTTCAGTCTCAAACGTTGGATTGCTCCCTTGAAGGATTTGAGAGAAACTATGCTGGAGATTGCTTCTGGTAATCAGAATCTTCGTGCCAAGGAAACTGGTGCCCATGAACTGAGAGAAGTGACTCGCCAGTTCAATGCTATGTTGGATCAGATTGATCAGTTGATGGCAGCTATTCGCAGGCAGGAAGAAACAACCCGTCAGTATGAACTTCAAGCCTTGTCGAGCCAGATTAATCCGCATTTCCTCTATAATACCTTGGACACCATCATCTGGATGGCAGAATTTCAGGACAGTCAGAGAGTGGTTCAAGTGACCAAGTCCTTGGCTACCTACTTCCGCTTGGCGCTCAATAAAGGCAAGGATTTGATTTGCCTGTATGACGAAATCAACCATGTCCGCCAGTATCTCTTTATCCAGAAACAACGCTATGGAGATAAACTGGAATACGAAATTAATGAAAATCCTGCCTTTGATAATCTAGTCTTGCCCAAGCTGGTGTTGCAGCCTCTAGTAGAAAATGCTCTTTACCATGGCATCAAGGAGAAAGAAGGTCAGGGTCATATTAGAGTCTCTGCCCAGAAACAGGATTCAGGATTGGTCATCCGCATTGAGGATGATGGAGTTGGTTTCCAAGCTACTGGCGATAGTAGTCAAAGTCAACTCAAACGTGGGGGAGTTGGTCTTCAAAATGTTGATCAACGGCTCAAACTTCACTTTGGAGAACATTACCAGATGAAGATCGATTCTATTCCCTCAAAAGGTACGACAGTTGAAATATACATAAATAGAATAGAAACTAGCTAACTCCCAGTCAATTCTGGGAGTTTTATGCGTAATTGGGCAAGCATTCTAGGTTGTCTATCTTGCTAAAACGTAGAAAAAACGATATGATAGATAATGACAAAAGAGGTATCAAGTATGAAGGAAAAAGACATTCAAAGAGACACAAGCCAGATTGTAAAAGATGTATTAGAAAAGGCCAATTTGAAGCAAGGATCCATTTTTGTTTTGGGCCTTTCTTCTAGTGAGGTGATAGGTGGTCAGATTGGCAAGGAATCAAGCCAAGAAATTGGGGAAATCATTGTGAAGACCATCCTAGATATCCTAGAAGGAAATGGACTTCATCTAGCCGTTCAAGGTTGTGAACATGTCAATCGGGCCCTCGTTGTTGAACGTCAGGTGGCAGAGCAGTTTGGTCTGGAAATCGTCAGTGTCCTTCCAACTCTCAATGCAGGAGGTTCAGGTCAGTTGGCAGCCTTCAAGTTTATGCAAGATCCAGTTGAGGTTGAATTTATCAAGGCTCATGCTGGATTGGATATCGGAGACACTGCAATTGGTATGCATGTCAAGCATGTTCAGGTTCCGATTCGCCCTCTTTTGAGAGAAATTGGGCATGCTCATGTAACGGCTCTTGCTAGCCGTCCAAAATTAATTGGAGGTGCGCGTGCGCAGTATCCACAAGATTCTATCAGAAAGTCGTGAGAATGAGAAAAACAAAACAACAACTAGAAAAAATTACCAAATATTCGATTCGTAAGCTAACTGTTGGGGTAGGTCCTGTAGCCATCGGGGCCTTCCTTTTTGGTGCTAGTACCCTTTCAGTAGATAAGGTTCAAGCCAATGAAGTTGGCGGTGCTCATAGTGTTCATTACCGTTATTTAGCGGAGCAGGAGTTGACCGAGTCTGAAAAAGCCCTGATTCACCATGAAGTTCCTACAGAATTTCAAGATGATGATATTCTTTATGTAGTTTATCGTAAGAAGGCAACTAACAGTCAACAACTTCCTTATACAGGAAGTAAGGAACTAGCTTTGGCAGGTCTTGGCTTGGCAACGGCTTCTCTAGCAGTCTTTTTGGTGTCTAAAAAAGGTCGTAGAGAAGTTCTAGGTGTTCTCTTGATTGGTTCTTTAGGAGCCAGCACCTTTGTACCTTATGGGACATTCGCATTTGAAAATAAAGAATTACTTTCTTATAACCAAACTATTTCAGCCTCTACACATGAAGGCTTGGCTGAAGGTATTATCCACATTGATGGCTATGAATACATTGGTTACTTCAAGGAAGCAGAACTCCATCCATCAAGACCGGATTCAGCTGAGAAGCCTCAGTTGCCAGTCGAAAAGCAAAGTGCAAATGAAATCGAGAAAACAGAAGTAGTTCAAGAAACACCTGCTGTCATTACCGAACCTGTTGTTGAAAAACCTGTGGCACAAACTCCGGTTGCTCCTGCTGTTGAAGAAAAACCAGTTTCTGAAAAGCCTCAGACCAGACTGGAAGTGAGCTTGGTGGAGATTCCGTTTGAAACAGTCACAAATCCAGATGCGAATCTAGCAGAAGGACAGACTCGTATCGTCACAGCTGGAGTAAATGGTCAGCGTCGCCTTGTAACTAAAGTATCGATGGTCAACGGTCAAGAAGTTAGAGAAGTCATCGAAAACCAAGTAGTCCAAAATCCTGTGTCGCAAGTTATTGCAGTCGGAACTAAGAAAGAGGTGCAACCTGCCCCAACTCTAGTACCACAAGCTGAACCAACTTACCAAGTAGCAAAAGGTACACAAGAAGAAGGTAAGACAGGCCAAGCCTTAACGCAACCTGAATTGCCAGATGCTCCAGTAGAAGTAAAAGGAACTCAAGAAGAAGGTAAAGAAGGCCAAGCCTTAACGCAACCTGAATTGCCAGATGCTCCAGTAGAAGTAAAAGGAACCCAAGAAGAAGGTAAGGTAGGACAAGCTCTGACGCAACCAGAATTGCCAGAGGCTCCAGTAGAAGCCAAAGGAACTCAAGAAGAAGGTAAAGCAGGTCAAGCTCTCACACAGCCAGAATTGCCAGAAGCTCCAATCGAAGTAAAAGGTACACAAGAGGAAGGTAAAGCAGGTCAAGCTCTTGTACAAGAACAGTTACCAGAGTACAAAGTAACTGAGGGAACCCTTGTTGAAACATCGACTACAGATCTAGACTACAAAACTGAAACGACTGAGGATCCAACCAAGTATACGGACGAAGAAACTGTCGTAAGAAATGGTGAAAAAGGTAGTCAAGTTACTAAAACAACTTATAAAACAGTAGAAGGTGTTAAAACTGACCAAGTTCTTTCAACTAGCACAGAAGTTGCCAAGGAGCCTGTAAACCAACAGGTAAGTCGTGGTACAAAACCAATTGAAGGAACTCTTGTAGAAGAAAGTCTTGAAAAGATTCCATTTAAGGAAGTTGTTAAAGAAGATGACCAACTGAAAAAAGGCTTAGAAGTTGTAGCTCAAGAAGGAAAAGAAGGCCAGAAAAAAATCACCAAGACCTTTAATACCATTAAGGGAGTTAAAACAGAAGACGCTCCAAAAGTTACAGAGGAAATCATTGAGGCACCTCAAGATAAAATTTTGAAACGTGGTACCAAGAGCTTTGAAAAACCAGTATTGACCATCACAGCAGTTGAACCTAAGGATTTCAAGCGTACTTCAGATGTTAAATATAGTCTAGAAAATCCAAGTAAGGCGGCCATTAAATCTATCACCCTAACTCTGAAAAAAGGTGATGAGATTGTGAAAACCTTGAATGTTTCACCAGACGACTTGACAACGACCCTGACAGATTTGCAGTACTACAAGGATTATAAACTTGAAACGAAGATGGTTTATGACCGTGGTGAGGGTGATGAGGAAGAAGTTCTGAAAGAAGAACCGCTAAGAATTGACCTCAAAAAAGTTGAAATCAAAAACATCAAAGAAACAAGCTTGATGAGTGTGGACGCTGACGGTAACGAAACGGATACTAGTTTGCTTACGGAAAAACCAGCTGATCTTGCTCCGCTTTATCTACGAGTGACAACTCATGATAACAAAACAACCAGACTGGCTGTTGATAAGATTGAAGAAGTCACAGTTGATGGCAAGACTTTGTATAAGGTTACTGCCAAAGCACCTGATTTGATTCAACGTAGAGCTGATGATACACTAAGCGAAGAGTATGTACATTACTTTGAAAAACAATTACCAAAGATTGGAAATGTCTATTACAACTTTAAAGAACTCATTGAGGATATGCAAAAAGACCCAACTGGTGAGTTTAAACTTGGTGCAGACCTTAATGCAACTAACGTACCAACTCCAAATAAGGAATATGTACCTGGTAAATTTAGCGGTCACTTAACAAGTGTTGATGGTAAACAATATTCAATCCACAACATGGCACGTCAACTATTCGGTAATATCGAAGGTGGTTCAGTTAAAAATATTAACTTAGCTAACGTTAACATCAATATGCCTTGGATTGAAAACATTTCTGCCCTTGCTAGATCTGTTAAAAATGCTACTGTTGAGAACGTTAAAGTTACTGGTAGCATTCTTGGTAAAGATGGAATATCTGGTATCACTAATAAGGTAGATATTGGTGGACAACTGACAAATATTGCCTTTATCGGGAAACTTACTGGTGTTGGTGATAGACCTTGGGGTATGGCTGGTATCGCCGGTGAAGTTTGGAAAGGTAACATTAAGAAAGCTTATGTAGATGCTGATATGGTTGCTAATAAAGCTCGTGCTGGTGGACTTGTTGCTGTTACGGATAACGGTTCTGATCCTAACGGTATTGATAAATATGCTTCTGTACGTAATGCGGTGACTAAAGGTACTATCGATATTAAGAACCCTGTTGAAGTTGGTGGTTTCATCAGTAAAAACTGGACATGGGGTAGAGTTGCAGATACTGTTTCAATGATGAAAGTTAAAAACGGTGAAGAATTCTACGGATCTAGAGATATTGATACTGAAGATGGTTACTATACAAACGATGTACTAGAAAGAAACTTTGTAGTAAAAGATGTTAGTACAGGTAGTCGTTCATATAAACGCTCACGTTCTAATAGAATTAAAGAAATTAGTCTTGAAGAAGCAAATAAAAAAATCGAGGCAATGGGTATCACAGCCGATAAATTTGAAATTGTTCCACTTGTGGAAGATAAATTGAATCAAGCCAAACCAAAAGCTGATACGTATAAAGATACTCAAGATTACAATGCAGAACGTGAGCTTGCATACCGTAATATTGAAAAACTTCAACCGTTCTATAATAAAGAATGGATTATCAATCAAGGGAATAAAATTCCTGCTGGTTCTAAATTGTTGACGACTGAAGTATTATCAGTTACAGGTATGAAAGATGGACAATTTGTAACTGATTTATCAGATGTTGATAAGATTATGATTCATTATGCTGATGGTACGAAAGAAGAAAAAGCTGTATCACCTAAGCCTACATCAAACGTAGAACAAGTAAAAGAATATGGTATTACAGATTTAGGAGATGTCGTTTACACACCAAATATGGTGGTTAAAGACCGTGTTCAATTACTAAGTGATGTTAAAGCGAAATTAGATACGATTACTCTTGAATCTCCTGAAGTTCGTGCGATAACAGGTAATGTTGGAGCATTATATTTAGAAGAAAGTTTCGCAGAAGTAAAAGGAAATCTTGATAAATTAGTAAAAGCTCTTGTTGAAAATGAAGATCATCAGTTAAATGGTGATGAGGCAGCCATAAAAGCACTTCTTAAGAAAGTAGAAGATAATAAAGCTAAAATTATGATGGCACTTACTTACCTCAATCGTTATTATGGAATTGAATATGGTGACTTGAACATTAAGAATATGATGATGTTTAAACCAGACTTCTATGGTACGACACCAAGTGTTATTGACAGATTGATTCGAATTGGCTCGCAAGAAAAGAACTTAAAGGGTGATAGAACTCAAGATGCATACCGTGAAATTATTGCAGGAGACACTGGTAAAGGTGATTTACGTAGTTTCTTAGATTATAATATGCGTCTCTTCACAAATGATACAGATCTTAACGACTGGTTTATTCACTCAGCGAAAAATGTTTATGTTGTAGAACCTGAAACAACAAATCCAGATTTCAAAAATAAACGTCATCGTGTCTTTGATGGTCTGAATAATAATATGCATGCACGTATGATTTTACCATTATTGAACTTGAAGAAAGCACATATCTTTATGATTTCAACCTATAATACTATGGCTTATAGTTCATTTGAAAAATATGGTAAAAATACAGAAGCTGAACGTGAAGCGTTCAAAGAACGTATTAATTATGTAGCTAAAGCACAACAAACATACTTAGACTTCTGGTCACGTCTTGCACTTCCGAATGTTCGTGATAGACTTCTTAAGAGTCAAAATATGGTTCCTACACCTGTATGGGATAATCAAGCTTATGCAGGTATTAAGGATGCTAATCGTCGTGGATATGGTACAGATGGTAAGGTAGCGACACCAATTCGTGAGTTATTTGGTCCAACAGATAGATGGCATCAAATTAATTGGAATATGGGAGCGATGGCTAAAGTCTATGCAAAACCATATGAAGATGAACAAGTTTTCTTCATGGTAACAAATATGTTAGAGGACTTTGGTATTTCAGCATTTACACATGAAACAACTCACGTTAATGACCGTATGGCATATCTTGGTGGTCATGGACATCGTCAAGGTACAGATCTTGAAGCGTATGCGCAAGGTATGTTACAAACACCTGATAAATCAACATATAATGGTGAATATGGAGCATTAGGGATTAATATGGCTTATCATCGTCAGAATGACGGAAATCAATGGTATAACCCAGATCCTGATAAATTACAAACTCGTGAACAAATCGATCACTACATGAAGAACTACAATGATGCTCTTATGATGTTAGATCATCTTGAGGCTGATGCTGTATTACCGCAGTTAAATGGGAATACGAGTCGCTGGTTCAAGAAAATGGATCGACAATATCGTAGTGGAAATTCAGGTCATCAATTCGATAAAATTCGTGAGTTGACAGAGGATGAGAAAAAAGTAGCAATCAATACTATTGATGATTTAATTACTAATAACCTAATGACGAAACATGGTGCTCCTGGTGATGGTACTTATAATCCAACGGACTTTGGGTCTGCTTATGTCAATATGAACATGATGACTGGTATCTATGGTGGAAATACAAGTACAGGTGCTCCTGGTGCGGCATCCTTTAAACACAATACATTCCGTATGTGGGGTTACTTCGGATATGAGAATGGATTTGTTGGATATGCTTCTAGTAAGTATCAAGATGCAGCTAATAAAGAAAATAATAAGCTATTAGGTGATGACTTCATTATCAAGAAAGTTTCTAATGGAAGATTTACTAACCTTGAAGATTGGAAGAAAGAGTACTACAAAGAAGTGAAATCAAAAGGTGAAAAAGGATTTACTGCAATTGAGATTGATGGTAAACAAATTACCAATTATGCTGAACTAAAAGTCTTATTTGATAAAGCGGTTGAGGCTGATCTAGCAGGTGGAGGAACAGCTAAAACTGTAGAGCTTAAATCAAAAGTCTTTAAAGCACTTCTTAAGAATACTGATGGATTCACAGGAAATCTTTTTAAAGCATAAATTGTATTAAATAGATGAGTAAAAAGGTAGATTAAGTTTTTCTTGATTTACCTTTTTGTGCTATACTTAAGGTATGCATAGAAAAACAGTGATTGATTTTAGGGCTTTGGGGGAGAGATACACCTTTACCCAGCCTATTAAAGAGTTGAAAACGAGAAATGTAGCAGAAGTGGAAGATTTGCTGGCACAAGTGGAAAGCTACCAAGAGCAAGGCTATTATGTGGTGGGCTATGTCAGCTACGAGGCTGCACCTGCTTTTGAGGAGAAATTAGCAGTTCACAAAGCGCCTTTACTGGCAGAGTACCTGCTATATTTTACCGTTCATGATAGCGTAGAAACTTCACCTATTCCTCTGACTTATGATGAGGTTGATTTGCCTTCAAATTGGCAGGAAGTAACGTCTGCAGAGGACTATGAAGAGGCTATTGCACAGATACATCATCATTTGCGGCAGGGGGACACCTACCAGGTCAACTACACCGTACAACTAAAACAAGACTTAAGTGCCAATCCTTTTGCCATCTACAATCGTATGGTGGTAGAGCAGGAGGCGGGTTACAATGCTTATGTTGAACATGATGAGATGGCAGTGATTTCTATGAGCCCAGAACTCTTTTTTGAGCAAAATGACCGTGAGTTGACAACGCGACCAATGAAGGGAACGACTCAGCGGGGAGTGACTGATCAAGAAGACTTGGAGCAGGCCAGTTGGTTGGAACAGGATCCCAAAAATCGCTCTGAAAATATGATGATTGTGGACCTCTTGCGCAACGATATGAACCGTATTTCTGAAGTGGGGAGTGAGCATGTGGAGCGTCTGTGTCAGGTAGAACAGTATTCGACTGTCTGGCAGATGACTTCAACCATCAAGAGTCAGTTGCGAGAGAACGTTGACCTTGTTGAAATATTTCGTTCTCTCTTTCCTTGCGGTTCCATAACGGGAGCACCGAAAATTGCGACTATGGAGATTATAAAGGACTTGGAGCCACAACCGCGTGGAGTCTACTGTGGAACGATTGGTCTCTTGCTTCCAAATGGAAGACGGATTTTTAATGTGGCCATTCGGACTATTCAACTTCACAAAGGTCAAGCCATCTATGGAGTTGGCGGAGGCATTACATGGGATAGCACTTGGGAATCTGAATACCGCGAGGTTCATCAAAAGGCAGCTGTTCTTTATCGTAAACAAGCTCGCTTCCAATTAATTACAACTGGAAAAATCAGCCAAAAACAACTGATATTTGAAGAACAACATCTGGAAAGGCTGAGAAAAGCTAGTCGGTATTTTGCCTTTCCATTTTATTCAGAAAACTTGAAACAAAAGATAGAGGAAGAGTGTCAGACTTGTGATGCTAATCAAGATTATCGCTTGCGAATTAGCCTTAGCAAATCTGGAGAGATAGAAGTCGATCGCCAAGTATTAACACCTCTTAGTCCAAGTTTTTGTCAGGCCAAACTTTACCTTCAGGAAGCCAATTTACAACAAGCCTTTACCTACTTCAAAACGACTCACCGACCTCACTTGAGCCTAGGGAAACAAGAGAAGATTTACCATAATCAAAGAGGAGAATTGCTTGAAACCTCTATTGGAAATTTGGTTCTGAAAATCGCTGGGAAACTCTACACACCGCCAGTCCGACTGGGAATCTTGCCAGGAATTTACCGTCAGCACTTGCTGGAAACAGGAGAGGTAGAAGAGAAAGTCGTGACCTTGGCAGATTTAGCCCAAGCAGAAGCTATTTACGGCTGTAATGCAGTGAGAGGCTTGTATGAATTAAGCCTAGAGGAGAACTAGATGAAACTGGTATTTTTACACGGTTTAGGGCAGTCAGCAGAGAGTTGGAAAGAAGTTCGGAATCTACTGACAGATTATCCTTCTGAGGCTATTGAGTTATTTCCTTCTGGAGTTAGCAACTATCAACAAGCTAAAGAGCGGGTTTATCAGCATCTAGCTCAAGAGACAGAACCTTTTATTTTGGTTGGATTGTCCTTAGGTGCTGCCCTTGCACTAGAACTTTCCAGTTATGATTTATCAAATCTTCGAGCTTTGGTTCTATCAGGATGCCCGCTAAAATTAGCAGGGAATATCCTATTTTATGTTCAATTGCTGATATTTAAATTACTTCCCAAAAGAGTATTTGAAAAACAGGGAGCAGACAAAGTTCTTATGGTCGGAGTTTCTGAGGAATTGAAGACACTTGATTTAACTGATATATCAAGAACTTGTTCTTATCCAACCTTACTAATTTGTGGCAGCAAAGATAAACCGAATCTTAGCTCTATGAGAAGTCTTCATAAACTAATATCAGAATCCCAATTTCAGATCATTCCTGATGGTCCTCATGTCTTGAATAAGGAAAAACCAAAGGAGTTTGTAGAAAATACCAGAAGTTTCCTTGAATTGCTGAAATAAGTTTGATAAAATAATATTGAAATCGATCACATCGTTAGAGGAGAAACAAATGAACAAACGTCTATTTTTAAAAATGAGTCTGGCAACCTTGCCAGTTTTAGCCTTATTTTCACAACCTGTGTTAGCAGAAGAAAACATTCATTTTTCTAGTTGTAAAGAGGCGTGGGCGAATGGATACTCAGATATTCATGAGGGAGAACCTGGTTATTCTGCTAAGTTAGACCGTGATCATGATGGTGTGGCGTGTGAATTAAAAAATGCCCCAAAAGGTGCTTTCAAAGCAAAACAATCAACTGCGGCTCAAAACAATACAAATTCAGCAACAACAAGTGGCTGGGTTAAGCAGGATGGTGCATGGTATTACTTTGATGGAAATGGAAATCCAGTGAAAAATGCTTGGCAGGGAAGCTATTATCTGAAAGCGGATGGTCAAATGGCACAGAGCGAATGGATTTATGATACTTCCTATCAAGCTTGGTATTATTTGAAATCAGATGGTTCGTATGCTTATAGTACATGGCAAGGAAATTACTATTTGAAATCAGATGGTAAAATGGCTATCAATGAATGGGTTTATGATGCTACTTACCAAGCTTGGTATTACTTGAAATCAGATGGATCTTATGTTTATAGTGCATGGCAAGGAAATTACTATTTGAAATCAGATGGTAAAATGGCCCAGAGCGAATGGATTCATGACTCTTCTTATCAAGCTTGGTATTATTTGAAATCAGATGGTAAAATGGCTGTCAATGAATGGGTTGATGGTGGACGTTATTATGTTGGCGCTGATGGAGTTTGGAAGGAAGGTCAAGCAAATACAGCTTCTTCTAGTAATGATAGCAATAGTGAATATTCGACTGCTTTAGGAAAGGCAAAAAGTTATAATTCGTTATTCCATATGTCAAAAAAACGTATGTATAGTCAATTAACTTCTGATTTCGATAAATTTTCAAATGATGCAGCTCAATATGCAATTGATCATTTAGAAGCCGATTATAAATATAATGCGTTATTTAATGCTAAGAACTATAGAAAATTATTTAATATGTCTAAATCTGGTCTTTTCAATCAATTGACCTCTTATATAGATGGCTTTACAGAAGAGGAAGCTCAATATGCAATTGATCATTTAGATGATTAACAGATACTGTTAGGCGAAAAAATTCCTTATAATTCATTTACGCAAACCTTTGCATAAATGAGTGAATTTTGTTATACTACTACTGTAAGCATTTTCAATTAATTCATAATGAAAAAGGAGAATATGATGAGTCAAAAGATTATTGGGATTGACCTTGGTGGAACTTCTATCAAATTTGCAATCTTGACAACAGCAGGAGAAATCCAAGAAAAATGGTCTATCAAAACCAACATTTTGGATGAGGGAAGTCATATCGTTGATGATATGATTGAGTCTATTCAACATCGTTTGGACTTGCTTGGATTGGCAGCAGCAGACTTCCAAGGTATTGGAATGGGATCACCAGGTGTGGTTGACCGTGAAAAAGGAACTGTTATTGGTGCCTACAACCTCAACTGGAAAACCCTTCAACCAATCAAAGAAAAGATTGAAAAAGCCTTGGGCATTCCTTTCTTCATCGATAATGATGCCAACGTAGCTGCTCTTGGTGAGCGCTGGATGGGTGCTGGAGATAACCAACCAGACGTTGTCTTTATGACACTCGGTACTGGTGTTGGTGGCGGTATCGTTGCAGAAGGCAAATTGCTTCACGGTGTTGCTGGTGCAGCAGGTGAGCTTGGCCACATCACTGTTGACTTTGACCAACCAATCGCATGTACCTGTGGTAAGAAAGGCTGTCTTGAGACAGTCGCTTCTGCAACAGGGATTGTCAACTTGACTCGTCGCTATGCCGATGAATACGAAGGCGATGCAGCCTTGAAACGCTTGATTGATAACGGAGAAGAAGTAACTGCTAAGACTGTCTTTGACCTTGCAAAAGAAGGAGACGACCTTGCTTTGATCGTTTACCGTAACTTCTCACGTTACTTGGGAATCGCTTGTGCTAACATTGGTTCAATCCTAAACCCTTCAACGATTGTTATCGGTGGGGGTGTATCAGCTGCAGGAGAATTCCTTCTACAAGGTGTTCAAAAAGTTTATGACGAAAATACCTTCCCACAAGTACGCACATCCACTAAATTAGCTCTTGCAACTCTAGGAAACGACGCTGGAGTTATCGGAGCAGCATCACTTGTATTGCAATAAAATAAAAATGACAGAGCTTGGTGATTCATCAGGCTCTTTTTCAAGATCATAATTGTAAATATAACTCTTAACTTTTTGATTTTAGAAAGGAGATTTTAAATGAATAAGTCAGAACAATCCATGTTTGAATTGGCTTTGTCCATTGCAAAAAAAGCACATGAGGGACAATATGATAAGGCTGGAGTAGTTTATATCAAACACCCTCTTTTTGTAGCAAGTCTGGTCGATACGCAAGAAGAAAAGGCAGTCGCTCTATTGCACGATGTTCTTGAAGATAGCCCTTATACAGCAGAAGAACTAATATTGGCTGGTTTACCAGAGACTGTTGTTACTGCAGTGCAGGTACTGACCAAGAAAAAGGGACAAGATTATCAACAATATTTGGAACTTGTTAAATCGAATCCTATAGCACGTTGTGTCAAATTAGCAGATTTGAAACATAATTCAGATTTATCTAGACTAGCTACAATTACTGAAAAGGATCTGGAACGATTTGAAAAATACAAGAAAGCTATTGATTATCTGAGCATGTAGAAAAGCTTTTTTTATGCTATACTAGTTAGGACAATAAATGAGGTGAGAGAATGACAAAAGCAGATACGATTTTTAAAGAAAATATTGAACGAATCCTCAAAGACGGTGTCTTTTCTGAGCAGGCCCGTCCCAAGTACAAGGATGGGACTGTTGCCAACTCCAAGTATGTAACGGGTGCATTTGCCGAGTATGACTTGGCCAAGGGGGAATTCCCCATTACAACTTTACGCCCTATCGCTATCAAATCCGCCATCAAGGAAGTGCTCTGGATTTACCAAGACCAGTCAAATAGCCTAGACCTGCTTAATGACAAGTACAATGTTCACTACTGGAATGACTGGGAAGTGGGAGATACGGGAACCATCGGTGAGCGCTATGGTGCCGTTGTTAAGAAACACGATATCATCAATAAGATTCTCAAGCAGTTGGAAGCCAACCCTTGGAACCGCCGCAATATCATTTCGCTCTGGGATTACCAAGCTTTCGAAGAAACAGATGGGCTGCTCCCGTGCGCTTTTCAGACCATGTTTGATGTCCGCCGTGTAGATGGGGAAATTTATTTGGATGCGACCTTGACCCAGCGTTCTAATGATATGCTGGTGGCCCACCATATCAACGCTATGCAGTATGTAGCTCTTCAAATGATGATTGCCAAGCATTTTGGCTGGAAGGTTGGGAAGTTCTTCTACTTCATCAACAACCTCCATATCTATGACAATCAATTTGAACAAGCTCAGGAATTGCTTCGTCGTGAGCCGTCAAACTGCCAACCACGTTTGGTTTTGAATGTGCCAGATGGGACTAATTTCTTTGATATCAAAGCGGAAGACTTTGAGTTGGTGGATTATGACCCTGTCAAACCACAGTTGAAGTTTGACCTAGCTATTTAAAAGAATAGAAAAAAGAAGTTGAGACAATAAATCTCAACTTCTTTTGTTTTTTAACGTGATACGCGGCGACGGGCTGCTTTTTTACGGTTTTCTTCGATGAAAGCTGCTTTTTGCTCTTCTGGTTCGATCACTTTCTTTTTAAATGCGTATACTGCACCTGCGACGGCAGCGACAGTTCCTGCGATACCTGTTACAAGACCTTTAGCGAATCCTTTAGCCATGAGTCTTCCTCCTTTATCTTCTTAATCAGCCAGCCCCTTCAAGAGGTCACATTTTTCTGACTGACTTTTTTGTGTTATAATAATAGTAACGAAAAAATGGGAATTTTTCAAGGAAAAAAGATGAAAACAAAAATAATTGTGATCGTTGGACCGACTGCAGTTGGAAAGACGGCTCTAGCCATTGAAGTGGCCAAGCGTTTTAATGGCGAAGTGGTTAGTGGAGATAGCCAGCAAGTCTATCGAGGGCTTGATATTGGGACGGCCAAGGCTAGTCCAGAAGAGCAGTCAGCTGTTCCCCATCATTTAATCGATGTTAGAGAGGTAACCGAGTCTTACTCGGCTTTTGATTTTGTTTCAGAAGCTAAGATGGCTATTGAAGATATTCACAGTCGTGGCAAGCTAGCCATTATCGCTGGTGGGACTGGGCTTTATATCCAGAGCTTACTAGAAGGCTACCATTTAGGTGGAGAGACTCCTCATGAGGAGATTTTGGCCTATCGGGCTGGTTTGGAGCCCTATACAGATGAGGAATTAGCTCATCTTGTGGAGCAAGCTGGCCTTGAGATTCCCCAGTTTAATCGTCGTCGTGCTATGCGTGCCTTAGAAATTGCCCATTTTGGTCAGGATTTGGAAAATCAAGAGACCTTGTATGAACCTTTGATCATCTGCTTGGATGACGAACGCAGTCAGCTTTATGAACGTATCAACCACCGAGTGGATTTGATGTTTGAGGCTGGGCTTTTGGATGAGGCCAAGTGGCTCTTTGACCATTATCCAGATGTGCAGGCTGCTAAAGGAATTGGCTATAAGGAACTCTTTCCTTATTTCCGTGGAGAGCAGACCTTGGAAGAAGCCAGTGAGAGTCTCAAACAGGCTACTCGTCGTTTTGCCAAGCGTCAGTTGACCTGGTTCCGTAATCGCATGCAGGTCACCTTTTATCAGATTGGAGAAGCTGGTGTGCAAGACCGCATTTTAAGCCAGATAGAGGAGTTTTTAGATGATTGAAACGGAGAAAAAAGAGGAGCGGGTCCTGCTCATTGGTGTGGAATTGCAGGGCATGGACAATTTTGACCTCTCCATGGAAGAATTGGCCAGTCTAGCTAAGACAGCTGGGGCAGTCGTTGTAGATAGCTACAGACAAAAACGTGAAAAATATGATTCCAAGACCTTCGTCGGATCTGGTAAGTTAGAAGAAATTGCGCTCATGGTGGATGCAGAAGAAATTACCACTGTCATCGTCAACAACCGTCTGACGCCAAGGCAGAATGTCAATCTGGAGGAAGTTCTGGGTGTCAAGGTCATTGACCGTATGCAGTTGATTTTGGATATCTTTGCCATGCGGGCTCGAAGCCATGAAGGCAAACTTCAAGTCCACCTAGCCCAGCTCAAGTACCTCCTACCCCGTCTAGTTGGCCAAGGTATTATGCTCAGCCGTCAGGCAGGGGGAATTGGTTCTCGGGGACCTGGTGAAAGCCAGCTGGAGCTGAACCGTCGTAGCGTTCGCAATCAAATCACGGATATCGAGCGCCAGCTCAAGGTGGTTGAGAAAAATCGAGCAACTGTTAGAGAAAAACGTTTGGAGTCGAGTACCTTTAAGATTGGTTTGATTGGTTATACCAATGCTGGGAAGTCAACTATCATGAACACTTTAACCAGTAAGACCCAGTATGAGGCTGACGAGCTCTTTGCGACTCTGGATGCGACGACTAAGAGTATCCATCTAGGGGGGAATCTTCAAGTAACTTTGACAGATACCGTGGGTTTTATCCAAGATTTACCGACAGAGTTGGTATCCAGTTTCAAGTCAACCTTGGAAGAAAGCAAGCATGTGGACCTTCTGGTTCATGTTATTGATGCCAGCAATCCTTACCATGAGGAGCATGAAAAAACAGTTCTGTCCATCATGAAAGACCTGGACATGGAAGATATTCCTAGTCTGACACTTTATAATAAAGCGGATTTGGTGGAGGATTTCACGCCTACCCAAACGCCTTATGCCCTCATTTCTGCCAAGTCTGAGGATAGTCGTGAGAATTTGCAGGCACTATTTTTAGAGAAAATCAAGGATATTTTTGAATTCTTTACCCTTCGCGTGCCTTTTTCAAAGTCCTACAAGGTTCATGATTTAGAAAGTGTTGCGATTCTTGAAGAACGTGATTATCAGGAAGGCGGCGAAGTGATTACAGGCTACATCTCCGAGAAAAATAAATGGAGGTTAGAAGAATTTTATGACTGATATCAAAACCTTAGCTCTAAAATATGGGGGCTATACAAGTCTGGATAAGGTCTATCTGGATCAACTTCTAGCTGGTAAAACAGAGCAGGAGCAGTTGGCACTGATCACACCTCCGCCCAGCGTGGTCAATGCTTACTTTGCAGAACTTTACCAGAAAAAGAGTCCTGAGGCTGCGACGGATTATTTTTCAGAACTTAGTCAGGAACTGAACCTCTACAATACTGAGCCAAGTTTCACTGAAGAAAGCAAACCCTTTATTCGTCTTAACCTATCTGGAAAATCCTTTGGATTTTGTTATGAGAGTGAGGGTCTTGGTCGGATTTTCTCTGAAAATGAAGAGAAAATTTCAGAAGACTTGCTCTTTGAAATTGCGCAAATTTTCCCACATCAACTAGTCTTTGAAGAGTCTGGTAAGATTTACATGAAGGCTATTAGAGATGAGGAAGTTGTTAGCGTAGAGAGTCTCACAGCTTTGACTGATTTGGAAAGTTTGGCTGACGGTCGTAAGCGTCTTAAAGGTTACAGCCAAGAGGAGTTATTACAAGAAGCTACTGCTTTTTCTGGCAAGCGCTATTTCCGATCGGAAAACCGCACAGCCATGTTATATATTGATTAATTAGAAAGTATCGAATGGATATTCAATTTTTAGGAACGGGGGCTGGCCAGCCCTCTAAAGCCCGCAATGTCTCTAGTCTCGCCCTGAAACTCTTGGACGAGATTAACGAAGTCTGGCTCTTTGACTGTGGAGAAGGTACGCAAAATCGCATTCTTGAAACGACAATTCGACCACGTAAGGTCAGCAAAATCTTTATTACCCACCTACATGGAGACCACATCTTTGGCTTGCCAGGTTTCCTTTCTAGTCGTGCCTTTCAGGCCAATGAAGAGCAGACAGATTTGGAAATCTATGGACCGCAAGGGATCAAGTCATTTGTCTTAACTAGTCTTCGTGTGTCAGGTTCGCGCCTGCCTTACCGTATTCATTTTCATGAGTTTGACCAAGATTCTCTAGGAAAAATCCTTGAGACCGATAAATTTACGGTGTATGCAGAGGAGCTGGATCATACTATTTTCTGTGTTGGCTATCGTGTCATTCAAAAGGACTTGGAAGGAACGCTGGATGCTGAAAAACTTAAGGCTGCTGGTGTCCCATTTGGCCCACTTTTTGGAAAAATTAAAAACGGTCAGGACGTTGTTTTAGAAGATGGGACTGAAATCAAGGCGTCAGACTATATCTCAGCCCCACGTCCAGGTAAAATTATCACTATTCTGGGTGACACTCGCAAAACGGATGCCAGTGTGCGTCTGGCTGTCAATGCAGATGTCCTTGTCCATGAGTCCACTTATGGCAAGGGTGATGAAAAAATTGCTCGTAACCATGGCCACTCTACTAACATGCAAGCTGCACAAGTAGCGGTAGAAGCAGGAGCCAAACGCCTCTTGCTCAACCATATCAGTGCCCGTTTCCTCTCAAAAGATATCAGCAAGCTCAAAAAAGACGCTGCTAGTGTTTTTGAAAATGTCCATGTGGTCAAAGACTTAGAAGAAGTGGAAATCTAAAAGATTGAGAAAGGATAAGTATGCCTACTATTCTCATTACCGGAGCTAGCGGTGGCCTAGCACAAGAGATGGTCAAACTCTTGCCAAATGACCAACTTATCTTGCTTGGCCGAAATAAGGAAAAATTAGCCCAACTCTACGGAAACCATCCCCATGCAGAATTGATTGAAATCGATATTACCGATGACTCAGCCTTAGAAACTCTGGTAACTGACCTCTATCTTCGTTATGGCAAGATTGATGTCTTGATAAACAACGCTGGTTACGGGATCTTTGAGGAATTTGACCAGATTTCCGACCAAGATATTCATCAGATGTTTGAGGTCAATACCTTTGCCCTGATGAATCTGTCTCGTCGCCTTGCGCCTCGAATGAAGGAAAGTCGAAAAGGCCATATCATCAATGTCGTCAGTATGGCAGGTTTGATTGCTACTGGCAAGTCTAGTCTCTACACAGCCACTAAGTTTGCGGCCATTGGTTTTTCAAATGCTCTGCGCCTCGAACTCATGCCCTATGGAGTCTATGTGACAACAATCAATCCAGGACCAATCCGAACAGGATTTTTTGACCAGTCCGATCCAGATGGCATCTATCTTAAGTCGGTTGAACGCTTCCTGCTAGAACCAGATGCAGTGGCTAAAAAGATTGTCAAGATTATAGGAAAAAACAAACGAGAACTCAATCTTCCGATGTTGTTGAACCTAGCCCATAAGTTTTATACCCTCTTTCCCAAGCTAGCTGATAAGTTGGCAGGGGAAACTTTTAATTATAAGTAAAAAAGTTGTTCCTAACATGGAGCAACTTTTTTTTTACGATTAGAACAAATCAATACCAGTCTTATTTAATGCATGGCAATGATAAGTGAAGGCGTTTATAAAATTAGAGTAGTATTGCTGATCAATAAATTTTGCGCTTTGAAGATAATTAAATAGATTTTTCGCTAAAGGAATAGCCTCAGGTTTATTCCATCTAAATTGATTGTAAACATGTTCAACTTCTAGGAACATGAGTGGAATAGCTAGATAGCCTCGTTCGAAGGTCTGAAGTGATTTAATTTTTTTAATAATATCATCAGCCTTTTGATAGTAGCCCAATTCAGAGAAGTATTTTGCAGAGAAAGTAAGAGCATTTAAAATACGGATGTAGGTGTCAGTATTAGCACTTTCTTTGTACATAAGTAGTAATTGTTTGGTCATATGGTCAATGAGTTCCATCGGGCAATGATTGACGATAACACGATAAATTTCAAGTTCGATACTATTAAAGACATCCGATTTCATTAAATGCTTGATAATGTTTTGAATTCTGGCAATGGTTTCTGGACTCTTTGATATGGTTGGATAATGTCTTAATTTAATAGATTTAAAAATCATTTCTGCTTGAAGTGGATTGTCTTTTAGATAGACATCAAATAATTTTTCGTATTCTTCAATGTAAGTGAGGATATCTTCTTCATGGACCACATGCTTGCCAAATTCAATAGCAGGTAATTCTAAGCAGTCTCCACCTTTATTTGCATAGGCGAGAACAAAATCATTCCATTCAACTCCGATAACAATTAAAAGTTTGGCAAAGTTTTCAAGTGAAATTCCTTTTTCTCCTTTTTCAAATTGACTTAGGAACTGTGGTGATACGATATCTGAGGCGGCTTCCTTTAGGCTGAGTCCTCGTGCTTCGCGCAGGTACTTAAATGTAGCTCCAAATGGGTATAGATTTTCCATAAATAATCTCCTTACATACTTCTAAGACTATTATACAAAAATTTAGAGAAAAAAATGGAGAAAGAAAACTATAGTTACAAAATATTAGAATTCTATGCTATTTTTTATTTTTATGAACAAGATTGAAACTATAGTTTAAATAGCGAAAAATTTAAATATCTATTATGGTATGATAAGGGAAAGGATAGGAAATAAAGTGAGGTTGTTATACTAGTACAACAAGGATTGACTTATCACTCAATCCTATTCTATCAGCCATCAAAGGAGAAAATGACATGAGAAGAACTTAAAGGATTGACACTAGAAAAATATCATATTTACTTTCATAGTTATCATAAAATTTTTGAAACATAGAAATATATAAGGAGTTTTGTTATGAGAAACAGAAAAATGTTGGCCTCTTCTTTACTAGCCGGTGCTTTATTGTCAATAGGTTATGTAGCCTCTAAACCGACAACGGTTCATGCCTTAACAGATATGAGTGTCAAGGATACTCAGAATCCCTTGAAAATCACTTTGATACAGACAGGAGAAATAACTATACTTTCGGTTGACCTTCAAAGAAGTTCTACAACTAATGATAATACATATCTTGATTTTGATCTAGTTAATGAAGATACTGGAGAACTTGCTTCTTCACACACTTTTGGAAGATTTGGAGGAAGTAATAGGATAAGACAGGGAATTAATATACTCCCAGTAAAAGATGGGAACTACCATCTAGATATCTACAGTTCAGATGATTTTGGAAAACGTTACTTTGGACGTTCAGAAGTTTTTAAAATCTCTGGATATAAATACTATCCGATTAAGAAGGTAGAGACACCAACAGCTACTGAAATTCCAAAACCAGCTACTAACTCTAACTCAGATCAGACTGGTTGGTCAGGTTCTTCTTACTACAAAGCTGGTGTTAAAGTAGTGAATCAATGGATTTTTGATGTTCAGTACAATTCATACTTCTACCTAAATGCTTCAGGTAACTTTGTTCAAAATGCTTGGTCAGGCAACTACTACCTCAAATCAGGTGGCTACATGGCTAAGAGCGAATGGATTTATGACAATAACTATCAATCATACTATTACTTGACAGCAGAGGGCAGCTATGCGCGTAATGCTTGGGCTGGAAGTTACTACCTCAAATCAGATGGTAAAATGGCTAAGAGTGAGTGGATCTATGATAGTAGTTACCAATCTTACTATTACCTAACATCAGAAGGAAGTTACGCTCGTAACACATGGGTAGGCGACTACTACCTCAAGTCAAATGGTAAGATGGCAGTCAACGAACGTACCCCAGATGGCTACCAAGTAGATGGCTCAGGTAAGTGGGTGAAATAAGGAAAAAAGAAAAGGAAAATGAAAAAATGGGATTATTTACAGACTCACTAAAAGTTAGTTCTGGTTTAACACTAGGACATGCAGCAACAAAAATAGGTATCCAAAAAACATTGTCAGCAGCTGAGGAGAGAGCAGCTACAAAGTTTAAAAATTATCAAGCTAGATTTTTTGACCCAATTGTACGTGAAGATTTGTGTCATTTAGAAGTCGATGGTCATTTAAGAGCTAAACACTACCCTTTCCCTGAGAAAGCTAGTGGAATAAATATTTCCGTATTACAAAAGGATGTTCAATATTTAACAAAGGAATTTAATGGTGAGAAACTAGTGAACTTTATTAAAAGACATCCATTATTTACAGCTTTTATCGTCTTGTTATTAAGTGTTCCAATCGGCTTATCAGATATTGGTTCGGTATTAGGATTTTCAGCGTTTGTTTTTGTAGTTAGGTTGATATTTGCACGACCTAAAAAATTTCAAAGATTATTGATAGAAGACGCTAAACAATACTGGAAAATTAGGGAGTATATAAGACATGCTTTAGAAGTGGGAGAATTAACACCACAAGCAAGTTTGAAAAAATTATTAAAAGCTAGATTAGTGCAACGTTTCCCAGATACTATCGAAGAAATTGAAGCACATGCATTTAATTACAGACACGGATTGTAAAAACTAAAAAACCTCAAAAACTAGGGTTGAAAGCTAGTTCTTGAGGTTTTATCACCTATTACAATACTGTAAGAATATTTTCAGAGATTGCTGAGTTTGAGAAATTTAATGTTGCTCATTCACATAATCAGTTTTTTGCAATATTAGGTATTGTGTTCCATATTATTGGGGCAATTATCAATATTCTATTGTATCCGTATGTATTTTCTTACATTTTTAAAGTAGTCTCAAATATTATTCCAAAAGGATTTTTCTTCAGTTTAATGTTTAAGCAAATAGGTGCGGCCTATAGAGAAGAAATGGATAAAGAGGATATTTATTTACATTAGAATCTATTATGATTATCGTGGATATCCTACATCCATTGAACCAGTATATTATAGAGCAATTGATCGTGCCCTTACTGCACTTGGTAATATGTTTGCTATCCAGTTTGGAATTAGGGTTATATGTATTAGTCTTGGGATAGTGGCTTTATTTGCATCATGGTATTTTACCATCTTTTATGGTTGGATTTTTGCTATTAAATATAATCGTCAACATCCTCCAAAAAAAGAGTCAAAATGAACCAGTAAAAATGCCTTCAATGCAAAAAGTAAATTCAGTTCCTGAAGTACAGGGGAGTGAATTAGATTCTGAAGGTATGATATCGAGTGATAATAGAAATCAAGAAATGTCTTCGCAAAAAAGAAAAATGTCTGATGTATTAACTCAAGAAAGGGTAGAAAAGGCTGGAAATATTTTGGAAAAACTGCTATCAATCTTAATTAAAATTAGTATTGGATTTTTCAAAATTTTAGGAAAAGTTGTTTTCTTGACTTTGAAAGTTACTAGGGGAATTTTTAGAGGTATTGAGCATTCTGTGGAAGATTCAATCAGAAGAATGTTTTAGTCAGTGAAACTAAAACTTAAATATTACATAAAACTTTAAAAGAGATTAATAAATGATAAAATCTAAATGAAATGATATTGATAAATCATTTTATTTAGATTTTTCATGGTTTAGAAAGATATTATAAAATGACAACATATAAAGTAGGAACAAGTTTTAGTGCATGGTCTTTTTGGGAAGCTTATTCGAAGGCTAACGATGGGGATATTCTTGCATTTGAAGAAGGTTATATGCTTGAACTACCCGCAGGAAGACACTATAAGATAGAAAAAAGCATCAAAATAGTTGGACAAATTTCTGGGACCGAAGGTGGAGGAACGCTTTATCACAATACTATAGCAGCGACTCTGAGAATTATGAACGGCGTTACAGTTCAGTTTGAAAATATTTGGTTTCAAGTAGATGACCACCGTTTTGCTCTAGTGATAAAGGGTAATTCAACTGTCGTTCTAAATACTGTATACTTTAATGAACAATTAGAAAATAAACAATTTTTCATATTGGTTGAAGGTAAGTCAAAATTATTAATCGAAAATGCAGGAAACCAACTATATAATGGTTCTTACAGTACAACTTCAATTAAAGTTAGTAATTCTACCTTAGAGCTAAAGCGTGCAGAGTTAAATATAAAATTGAATGCAGATAAGGGCTCATCTATTGAAATTGAAGATACAGTGATTGAGAATTGGGTTTCTAATATATTAAATATAAAAGATTCATCAGTGACTTCCATAAATACTCTCTTAAAAGGGGGGAACGCTGAAAAAGCATATCCTGCTGTTTTTTTAAGTCGTTCGACTGCAAAATTACAAAATACAGAAGTCATTCAACCGTTGTATCGAGCTGCTGTCTGTCTAACAAATAGTGCTAGCCTTGAATCAATTGGATCTTCTGTGACATCTATAAAGGCAAATAGTAGTCGAGTCTATATAGAGCAAACAATCCTTAGGGAATCTCTTTTGTTAGAATCAAATTCATTTTGTAGAGTTAGTGATTTTGTTGATATCAAAGGTGAGAACGAGGAGAAAATTGATATTTATTGTGAATCTTCTGTCTTAATAGCAAATACAATAAAATTAAATCGTATTATTACCCCAAATATTCGACTTTCAGAGGGTTCATACCTAATAGCAGATACTATTCTTGAAGAATTTGAAAATACGGATGGTTTAATATGGGATATTTCAGATGATAGCTGTAAAATTTTGAATGAAGAGAGTACAAATTCTGAACCACAAGAGGAAATCAGTGAAACTATCGAACGCAATTATGAGGAAGAACTGTATAGCTTGATTGGTTTGAATAATGTAAAAAAAGAAGTTCAAAAATTATTAAGAACAGTAGAATTCAATCAAAAAAGATTATTAGAAGGTCTTCCAATTCAAGAACAATCTCTACATTCTGTTTTTACAGGAAACCCTGGTACAGGGAAGACAACTGTAGCAAGATTGTTAGGTAGAGTTCTCTTTGACAGAGGTGTTCTCCCCGGAGATGAATTTAAATTTATTGAGGTTTCAGAGTCAGATCTTATTGCAACTCATATTGGTGAGACAGCAGTACAAACGCAAGCAATATTGGAAAAGGCTAAAGGTGGAATTCTTTTTATTGATGAAGCATATACTTTAAATAAAGGAAAATCATCTCAACATAATTTTGGACTAGAGGCTATAAACACGATACTAAAGTATATGGAAGATTACCGCAATGAAATTATGATTATATTTGCGGGGTACACTAAAGAAATGGAACAGTTTTTTGAAACAAATCCTGGATTAAAGTCACGTGTACCAAATACGTTCTTCTTTGAGGACTATTCTGGTGATGAAATTGTTGAAATGGGATTGAAAAATCTTCAGAAATCTGCATATCAACTTGAAGACGAATCTTATTATGCTATGAGGGTTAAGCAGGCCTATAGTCGCTCGTTAGATCATAGTAATGGACGATGGATTCGTAATTTTAATGAACACTTAATGAGAGCTTTAGCCAATCGTGTTGTTGAGACTCAGGTTGATGACTATGTGACAATTATCAATGAAGATATAGATGATGTTCTTCTTCAAGGCACACAACAACCAGAAGAAAATCAAAAAGATGCTTTGGAACAACTACAAAACTTGATAGGAATAGAGAAAGTTAAAAAACAGGTTGAACAATTTATTTCATTAGCAGAGTTGAATAAGAAGAGAGAAGAACAAGGTGCTTCTGTGAGCGAGTTCTCACTACATTCGCTATTCTTGGGAAATCCAGGGACTGGTAAAACTACTGTAGCTCGTATTGTAGGAAAAATTCTGTATCAAAAGGGGATTATTCCTCAAAATAAATTCATAGAGGTATCTCGTAGTGATTTAGTAGCTGGGTATGTAGGGCAAACGGCTATCAAGACGCAGGAAGTATTGAAATCTGCTTTAGGAGGAGTTTTGTTTATTGATGAAGCATACACGCTATCAAATTCTAATGAAGATCGATTTGGTAAAGAAGCAATTGATGAGATTCTTAAATTCATGGAAGATCACAGAAGAGATATTGTCATCATCTTTGCTGGATATACAAAGGAAATGGAAGAATTTCTTTCAGTAAATTCAGGTCTACCAAGTCGAATTCCAAACACTTTTGATTTTGAAGATTATACAGCGGATGAAATCATTCAAATTGGTTTATTAGGATTAAACAACCAAGGATACTTAATTGATGTTGATTATTATTCTAAAACAATTGAATATTTATATAATAAAATCAATGATTGCAGTAATGGGCGCTGGATTAGAAATATCAATGAAAAAATCATTAAGAATTTATCAATTAGAGTATCACGTGATAACGTGACTGATTTATCGACAATAGATAAAGTCGATATTGAGAGAATGTTGCTAGAATATGAGAGTTTATAAAAAGATGGAAAATCGTTTGAAATTATTAAACAAACTACTGGTGGTGGTTTGTTCTACATTAGGCTTATTTTCATTAGTGAATTCAGTCCAAGCCGATAGTACTGACTACAACCAACTATTGCCACAGATTACTGAGAAGTGGGAGAGCAAACATCTATTTGAAAATAATGCTAATAGACTTGGTTACGCTTTGATGGATATTGATAAAAATGGGACGGAGGAGTTATTAATCGGACTGAAAAATAGGGAAAAATGGGAATTATTTGAAGTATATTATATGAATGATAATACTCCAACTCCCTTATTTGATAGATTTTGGGATACAAGTCTCAGAATGGGGACAGTTATTGATACCTACACAGATGGCAGTATTATAGTGTTCGAAAGTTCTCCAGGGATTATGTCATATAGATTGTTCCAACTTTCTAAAGAAAATAAGGAGCCAACGTTAATTAAAAAAGGTGAATTTAGAGCAGGAGAAGGTGATCTGGATGACTTAAACCTTGATTCTAAAACAAAAATAGACACCTCAACGATTGAATATACTTCTCTAAATCTCCCAATCATAGGAGATAATATGGATCCGAATCCTCCCATGCCAAAGTCTCTTATGGATGCTAAAATTGGAGATGAAATTCCTTTGCCATTAGAATTAGTAGGTACTTGGATTAATAAAGAGCCAAATAATGGTACTAAGCCTGGTAGAGCTTCATCACTTATTTTAGGAGAGGATGGAAGCTACACTGGAACCTTTAAAGATGGAGATATCAGAGGAAAAGTATCTCGCCTTAAAAAAGTAAGTGAGAACGGATTTATTGTTTTAAAAGATGATCAGGAGGAGCAAGAGTTTGCTTTTAGTGTTGGTTTAGGTGGAGGTCTGCCTCCTGGTGAGCGAATTGATTTAGGAATGGTATTGGAGGGACGGACTTTATTTTCTGTATCATGGCGAGTCAAAGAAGGAGCAGAAGACTACTCCAAACCGACTAAACAAGTAGCATTTGTTAATCCAACTTATGGTCCTAAGAAAATCGAGGAAAAAGCAGAGCAAGAAGTAGCGAAACAAGGTGATACAGTAGCAGAATCAACTCAAGATAGTAGTGAGGAGATAAAATCAGAACAAAAACAATTCGGAAACATTCCAGTGTTTGGCATTGTTGCAGGAGCTGGACTTGTCCTTGTTGTAATTCTGTCTATATTTTTGTTTAAAAATAAGACTCGGTGAAATCCTCTGGATTTACTATTAGAGAAAAAACCTCAAGAACTAGGGTTGAAAACTAGTTTTTGAGGTTTTTAGGTTATTCGATTTAGAGTGATTCTCAACTATCAAACTGGACTTCTTCTAGGAGATAGTCGATAAAGCGTTCGCCCATCTTAGAGAGGCTGGTTTTTTCATGCTGAATATAGACCAGCTCAATGGGATCGTCAATGTCCAGTGGGATAGAAACGATATTGTCTCCGTTAAGATTACTGTTCAAAATCCCTGTCGCAATGGTATAACCATCCAAACCAATCAAGAGATTAAAGAGGGTGGCACGGTCACTAACCACGATGGATTTCTTGTGGTGCTCTTGAGAAAGAATTTCTTCTGAAAAGTAGAAGGAATTGTGCGTCCCCTGGTCATAGCTGAGATAAGGGAAGTTTTCCAAATCAGACAGTTTCACCTTGTCTTTCTTTGCCAGAGGATTGGTCTTGCTGACAAAGATATGGGGCTGGGCGGTAAAAAGATGGTGAGCCAGCAGGTGGTTGTCATCCAGCATTTTGGTCAATACGTCACGGTTGTAGCTGTTTAGGAAGAGGACACCAACCTCACTGCGGAAGTTCTTGACGTCGTCGATAATTTCCCAAGTCCGAGTTTCACGAAGGAAGAGCTCGTATTTCTCCATATCGCTTTTCTTGAGCAAAGAGACAAAGGCATTGACTACAAAGGCATAGTGTTGAGACGAAACGCTAAAGAGTTCGCGGTGGGCGACAGGATTTTTATAGCGTTCCTCCAGAAGTTGGGTCTGCTCGACAACCTGACGGGCATAAGAGAGGAACTCCATCCCATCACGTGTCAAGGTGATACCCTTTGGATTGCGGATAAAGATTTCAATGCCCATTTCATTTTCCAAATCTCTCACAGCGTTGGAAAGACTAGGCTGGGTGATAAAGAGCTGCTTGGCTGCCTCATTCATGGAGCCAGTTTCGACTATTTTGATAATATAATGTAATTGTTGAATTCTCATGTTTTTATTGTACCATACTTGCGACAGAATCGCCAAAGAAGATAGGAAAATCAGGGGGAGAGTGTGGGTCTCTGTAAAGTAGTTAAGAAGAAACTTCTAAATCATTTAGTAAATAAGATTAAAAATTTTCCTCGAAAATAAGAAACTTGCACGATTTACTCATTACTTATCCAATACTAGAGTTTATACTAGTTACTGTAAAGATGATCATCTAAAAGAAGGAAGCAACCTTATGGCTAAAAATACAAGTCGTCCAGAGATTGATTCTCTAAGTTTCGAGGTTGAAAACCAAGAACTTTTCGGGAAATTACAAGCTAGTGGTACACAGCTTTTAAAATGACACTATCAGGCCGCTGTGGATTGTGTTTCACCTGTTTCTATGAGTGTACGACAAATAATGTTCGTTGTTAGATAAAACAAAAGGAGAATTCTAGTGTTTTATTACAAAACATTGACAACATTTTGATTTGGTGTTATATTTACGGGAGAAATACAAATAAAACAAGGTAACTTTGAGATTGATTCTTTGGATTATGCAATTAATAGCCAAGAATTGGATGGTAAATCTGCTACTGGGTGGCGTACGGCTGTTAGATTAACAGCATAGGGGCGCTGTGGTTGGTGATTTACATATTCTTATGAATGTATTTCGCCAAACGTGCGCTGTGTATAAAACTCTCTATTTTTTGACAGGAGGATAAAATGGAAGGAATTATTGGAACACTAGAATTCTATGCACCTGTACTGGTCTTAGGAGTTGTTGTCATAGGGATTGTTTACTTTATGAAAAAAAGAAACGATCGCAAATAATCAACATCGACCGATACCTGAAAAAGGCATCGGTTTTTTTATTACTTGAATATATTGCACAAAATACTCATGCCAAACATTGAAAGGAACCGTATAATAAGAGAGTAATAAAGAAACGGAGGAATGAAATGATGAAACAGCTTATTGTAACAGGATTAACGAAAATATTTGGTCAAGGGGATAATATCGTTCATGCTTTATTAGATGTGAACTTGTCCGTTGAAAAAGGTGACTTTCTGGCAATTATGGGTGCCAGTGGTAGTGGAAAAACAACACTCCTCAACTGTATTTCAACGATTGATAAACCAACGTCAGGTGAGATTCGATTTGAAGATTTTGACATCATCCATGCCAAGGAAAATGAACTAGCTGACTATCGTGCCAAAAACATTTCCTATATTTTCCAAGCCTACAACTTGGTGGAAACCTTGACGGTCTATGAAAATATTGTTCTACCTCTTCAAATTCAGGGGAAAAATATCAAAAAACATCAGGATAAGATTGAGGAAATTTTGGATAAGTTGGCCATCCAAAACTTAAAAGATAAGTTTCCTAATCAGTTATCAGGTGGTCAGCGACAACGCGTGGCAACTGCTAGAGCCTTGATTGATGATTCTAAACTGATTATTGCAGATGAGCCGACAGGAGCCTTGGACTCTGCCAATTCTGAAAAACTGATGGCGCTTTTGCAGGAAATCAATAAAAGTTTTGGTATTACCATTTTACTGGTTACGCATGACCCTGCCGCAGCCAAGTATTCCTCACGGATGGTGCTACTTAGCGATGGAAAGATTATGGATGATTTGGAACGTAACAGCTTATCTAATGAACAGTATTTGCAAGAGATTTACAGCCGTACCAGATAGGAGGAGGAGAGTATGTATCCAAAATTGATTTTACGAAATGTATTTCGAAATTTACAGACCTATACCATCTATTTTTTCAGTCTGACCTTGATTTATAGCTTGCTCTACGCTTTTAATGCTTTACCAAGCCATCCAGTGATGCAAAGTTTATCAGGAGCAAAGGAAATGTTGACGACGGTGATGAGTCAGTACATGGGCTTGCTTTCCTATCTGATTCTATCAGCGATTGCCTTTCTCATCGTTTACGCCACAAATTTTGTGCTGGGACGGCGTAAGAAAGAGCTGGGACTCTATGCAACGCTGGGAATGAAGAAGAAGCAGATTATCCGTACCCTGTTCTTTGAAACCATGCTGGTCAATATCTTTTCCTTGATTCTAGGTTTCTTGCTTGGATTGATCTTACTGGTCATTCTAGCTAAGATTGCATCTGAGTTTTTCATGGCCAATTACTTTGGTAATCTGGTTTTCTTTGATAGCAAGTCTGTCATCTTACTAGTTTATTCCTATTTGGTAACTAGTTTTATTGTTGGTGTCATGGACATTCTTACCTTTAGAAAGCAAAATATCATTGCACTCATTCAAGAAAATGGGGTCAAGAAATCTGTCTTGGCAAAAGGCAAGCCAGTTCTTCAAGCACTTCTCTTTATTCTTTCGACAGCTGTTATCGGTTTTGGTGCTCTCTATTTTTCAGACTATCACCATCTATCACTCTTGAAAAGTTGGGGTATCTTGCTGGTATCTGTCTTCGTGATTTTTGTGATTTTGTTTTACAATACTTTAAGCCATTTTGTCTTGATTTCCCTTAGAAAACTGCCTCAAACTTACTATAACAAACTAAACACTTTTAAAATCCGTCAATTTTCAAAACAAGCTGATAGTAATTCGGTCACGTTGGCTGTCTTATCCTTGACCTTGACACTGGCTCTCAGCTTACTCGTTTTTAGTGGTAGTGCCTATACGACTATGAACCGAGAGCTGAACAAATACTCACCTTATGATGTAACTGTCAATCTCTACCGTGGTAAAGAGTTTCAATTTTCTCAGGAATCTGTCAAAGACAGATTGAAAGCCGATGGCTTTGACTTTAACCTCATCAAAGAGGAGTACAGCTGCCCTATCTATTCTAGTGATTTAACTTATAAAGATTTGATTGATACTAGCAATCTCTGGGATCATGATAAGAAACTTCCTGAATCAAAAGTACCGATTTTAGGAATTTCTGCCTACAATCATCTCCGCAAACTGCAAGGGAAAAAAGCGGTTGACTTGTCAGAAGACCAATTTCTAGTCAATGCCAATTATAAAGGAACTGCCAAGCAGATCCAGGACTTTCTATCAACGACCAAAACCTTCATGATTAACGGTCGTTCTCTCAACCTTGCCTCTTCAAAGCCACTTGAAACAGTTTACTTTTTATCTTCAGTAACTACAAATGACTCAGGAACCTTGATTGTACCAGATAAGGTAGTAGTTGGATTGACGGAAGACCACACGACCTATGTTGCCAATTTCAAGGAAAATATAGACAAACGGGAAGTAGAAACATTCTTGAGTCAGTGGATTGAAAAATACTACTTCACTCGTGATGGAGAAGAGTTGAATTCGTTCGTCTATCAAACGAAAGGAAGAATTTTTGAGATTTATCTTGGATTTATGGGCGTCATTGTCTTTGTCATGATTTTTGTCAGTGTTATTTTTATCATTATTTCCCTCAGTATCTTGTCCCTTCAAACTTCTACAAGCGCTTTGGATAGTGTCAATGATTATCAAATCTTATACCTTCTTGGGAACAAGAGAAAGCAAAATCGCTTTATTCTTTTGCAACAGATTCTAAGTTATTTCTTGGTTCCGCTGGTCATCGCAGGTCCGCTAGCATTTGCCTTGAGTACCGCTCTTTTGGGCTATTTTGAGAATTTCGCTAATACCAGCATTTCTATAGATATCACCTATCTGGGAGTAGCGGTCTTACTCTTTGTCCTTTACCTGCTAGTGACTTACAGAGTAAGTTGGGAAATTATTGAAAATTAAGTCAAATACCAGAGTTGCCTATCCGACAATTCTGGTATTGTGTTATAATGATATTAAAGTAGTTCAGGAAGTGGATACATATGAAACAGTTTGTCAAATCGCTCTCGAAAAACTCACTTTTATTGTGGTGGTTGACGATTTTTAATCATCTAGCTTTAATGATTTATATTTATTATAGGATTCCTCTGGACTTTTCGACAGATTTTTCCTTGCAGATGGTTTTATTGCTGATTATTGCTTTAATTGCATTTAGTTATATTTGTAATATTGTGACCTTTCGGTACAGTGAGTTGAAACTTTGGTTGCTTCTGATGATGTTTCTTATTAGCTGGCAATCCATATTTAATCAAGGAGTTGCGAGCACCCTGTTGCACTTCTTTGATATTCTTCATCCGCTCAACTCTTTTTTATTGGTGTATAGTTCTCTGTCTATTATCTTTCTGGGTGAGAAAATAGGAGAAGAACTGTTGAGTGTGTCCTTTGTGTTGACACTAATCACCATTAGTTCGTATCTGTTAAGTCCTTCAATTTTTCTATTTCTGTCCTTGTTTGCGTCTTTCTTTTTAAACCTTGTTCCCTTGATTTTACTGATTTTATATCATAAAGAGTTGAAAAGTAGACTCAAGTATCAGAGACGAAATTTGTGGATATTAGCTTTAATATTGCCTCTTTCTTATTTCTTTTTGTATATCAATACGAGGGGCGCAGGAGTGATGAACCTAGTCTGGTATCTTGAGATTATTGGAATACTTGCTTTTTTGCATCTCAAAACAATTATTAACTCTCTTCAGAAAAAGGTAGTAGAGTTGAAGTTGTCCTATATAAAAGCTTTTTCACGCTTGTTTTTACTGATTATGTTTTTGTTAGTAGGCATTTTCATCATCTTTCATTTAGACTTAAACACGAGCTTTTTGGTATTGAATATCATGTTACTATTGTTCGGGATTTGTTCGGAAGAATTGATTCGCCTTTTTCGTTCTGCTGAAATGCTAGATGCTAGGGATTATGTAAAAGTTCTCTTTTTAAAGCGTAACCGTATGGTGAAAAGTCTGCTGGCAAATGAAGACACAGAACAACAGTTCTCCGAATTTCTTCACAATGAAATCCTGCAAAATGTGATGGCGATAAAAAATTTTAATAAATATAGTAGCAATCAAGCTTTTGGTGAACAGATCAATCTGGTGACAGAGGAGTTGGTTCAGCGGATTCGTGAGCGGATGGATTATTATCAGCCAATGGTAGAAACAGACGAGCAGTTAGACATACAGTATCAAGGGCTGATTAATCGGATTGTCAAGCGCTATCACGCAGAAAATGAAGTCGTCACACAGTTTCCTGCCCACTTTAGGCTTTTATCTCCTTACGATAAAATTGCCTATCGTCTGGTTGAGGAGTTGGCGACCAATGCCGTTAAGTACGCTAGTGGTGGAACGATTTCTTTGAAGATTGATGTACATGATGACACTATTTTTATCATTTCTGAAAATGACTGCCTTCAAACAGAAAAATCCTTAGGTTATGGCTTGAAAAATATGTCTAATAAAATTAGTGTTTTAGGTGGTCAAATGCAGATTTTTGAAAATAATAAGAGATTTCGTGTAGAAATTACTCTCCCGATTGATAAGGAGTTGTGTTATGAAAATTTTGTTAATTGATGATCATAAATTATTTAGCCAAAGTATCAAGATGATTTTAGAGTTATCGGAAAACATTAAAAAGGTCCAGTTAGTAGATAATTTTTCGACTATTTCGGAGATTGCTTTTAATGACTACGACATTATTTTGATTGATATCAACCTGACGAGTCTGTATCAAGCTGATGGGCTGACCTTGGCACAAGAGATTATCGACAATGGTTGTTCTAGTAAGGTTGTGATTTTGACAGGTTACAGCAAAAAGATGTATGAACACCGAGCTAAAGCTATGGGGGCTTATGGATTTCTAGATAAAAGTATGGATCCAGATGAGTTGGTGAAAAAACTGGAAAAGATTTATCTAGGAGGTAAGATCTTTTCAGATGAAGTGATGGTAGAGGTGCTAACACCACGAGAAATCGAGATACTAGAACTGGTTAGAAATGGCTTGACTATTGATGATGTCTGTGACAAGGTCTATGTGAGTAAACGTACAGTTTCCAATCACCTGGCCAATATCTTTTCAAAATTAGGAGTGGCTAACAGGCAGGAGGCGATTCACATCGCTGAGCAGTTGGGTTATTTTCCACCAGATTAAAAAGTTGCAGAAGATGCAGCTTTTTTAAATTCTGTGATACTTCTTGTGTGAGTCTCTTCTTGAAAAAAACACAAAATTTTGCTAGAATGAGTCTTATGAAAACATTCTATGATGTGCAGCAATTCCTCAAACGATTTGGTATTATTGTTTACATGGGAAAACGCTTATATGATATTGAACTGATGAAGTTGGAACTCTCTCGGATTTACGATGCAGGGTTGATGGACAAATTAGACTATCTAGAGGCAGAAGCGGTTCTACGCAGAGAGCACAAGGTAGAATTGGATTATATTGAGAAAAATGGAGAAAAGAACTAATGGTTACTTGGATTTTGTGGGCACTTATACTGGCAATGTTGGCATGGATGGGCTTTAACTATCTTCGTATTCGCCGTGCGGCTAAAATTGTAGACAATGAGGAGTTTGAAGCCTTGATTCGTACGGGTCAATTGATTGATTTGCGTGATCCAGCAGAATTCCACAGAAAACATATTCTTGGGGCTCGCAATATTCCTTCAAGTCAGTTGAAAACTAGTCTTGCAGCCCTTCGTAAAGACAAACCTGTCCTTCTTTACGAAAACCAACGTGCGCAACGTGTGACAAATGCAGCCCTTTACTTGAAAAAACAAGGTTTTTCTGAGATTTATATCCTTTCTTATGGTTTGGATTCTTGGAAAGGGAAAGTGAAGACTAGTTAATATTCTGTAAAAAGTTGATATAGTCGGTCTCATATACTAAATTAATAATCATTTTAAGGAGTTTTTAAAAAATGCAAGAAAAGAAAAAACACTCTCTTGTTTTAGGTATCCTATCTATTGTGCTCGGTTTGCTATTTCCAATTGTAGGTATTGTTTTGGGTATCGTAGGATTGGTCTTGGCTATTTCATACCAAAAAGAATCTGGACTAGACTATAAAACAGAAAAAATTCTCAACATTGTAGGACTTGTGGTTTCTGTACTTAACTGGATTGTAGCCGTCGCAGTATTTTTTAGATAAGCAATAAACAAAAAGCTTTAAACATAAAGCTTTTTTCTTTTATCCACTTTTCTCTAAGTGATTTTTAATGATTTTCAATTCCTCTTGGTTTAAGGGACGGTATTGACCTTCTGCTAGTTCTGGGTCTAATGTAAACTCACCGAACTGAACTCGTTTGAGGGATGTCACCTTGACACCAACCGAGAGGAACATTTTTTTTACCTGATGAAATTTCCCCTCTGAAATGGTGATAGAGGCTTGGCTGAGGGAAGGACTTGCAGATAGAATCTCTAGTCTTGCAGGTTTACAGACAGTACCATCTAAAAAGATAATTCCTTTTTGAAAGGCTTGAATATGGTCAGGTGTCAGGAGTCCATTAACCTCAACTTGATAAGTCTTATCGACATGATACTGAGGATGAAGGAGTTGAAAACCCAAAGGGCCGTTATCGGTCACGAGGAGGAGACCAGTCGTATCTCGGTCCAGTCTACCGACAGCATAGAGCTGATCAGACGGGATGTCAGGTGGCAGGAGGTCCATGACAGTTTGAAGTTCCTTGTCTTTATTGGCTGTTACGACACCAGCAGGTTTATGAAGCATAAGGTAGGTGTGCTCATAGCCTTGAATGATTCGGTCCTGAAAAAGGAGTTCTTGTAGTCCTGTATCGATATTTTGAGCTAGGGAACGGGCTGGGCAACCATCAACGAGAATGTCCCCTTTGAGTAAGGCTTGTTTCATGGTCTTTCGGCTGATTTTTTCTTGGGCTAATAAATTATCTAAACGCATACTGTGCCTATCTTATCATAAGTCGCTTGCTTTGAAAAGGCTTGACGTGAAAAGAAAAGCAGAGTGAAAACATTTACACTTGCTTGAGTTATGTTATTTACTTGAAATTATGGTATAATCGTTCAGTTAGAAAATAAATTTTGAATATTATAGAGGAAATCATGACAAAATTAAGAGAAGATATCCGTAACATTGCGATTATCGCCCACGTTGACCACGGTAAAACAACCCTTGTTGACGAATTATTGAAACAATCAGAAACGCTTGATGCACGTACTGAATTGGCTGAGCGTGCTATGGACTCAAACGATATCGAGAAAGAGCGTGGAATTACCATCCTTGCTAAAAATACAGCCGTTGCCTACAAGGGAACTCGTATCAACATCATGGACACACCAGGACACGCGGACTTCGGTGGAGAAGTTGAGCGTATCATGAAAATGGTTGACGGTGTTGTTTTGGTCGTAGATGCCTACGAAGGAACCATGCCACAAACTCGTTTCGTATTGAAAAAAGCCTTGGAACAAGACCTTGTCCCAATCGTGGTTGTTAACAAAATCGATAAACCATCAGCTCGTCCAGCAGAAGTAGTGGACGAAGTCTTGGAGCTTTTCATCGAGCTTGGTGCAGATGATGACCAGCTTGATTTCCCAGTGGTGTATGCTTCAGCTATCAACGGAACTTCTTCATTGTCAGATGATCCAGCTGACCAAGAAGCTACTATGGCGCCAATCTTTGACACAATTATCGACCACATCCCAGCTCCAGTAGATAACTCAGATGAGCCTTTGCAATTCCAAGTATCACTTTTGGACTACAATGACTTCGTTGGTCGTATCGGTATTGGTCGTGTCTTCCGTGGTACTGTTAAGGTTGGGGACCAAGTTACCCTTTCTAAACTAGATGGTACAACTAAGAACTTCCGTGTTACAAAACTCTTCGGTTTCTTTGGTTTGGAACGTCGTGAAATCCAAGAAGCTAAAGCAGGTGATTTGATTGCCGTTTCAGGTATGGAAGACATCTTTGTCGGTGAAACTATTACTCCGACAGACGCAGTTGAAGCTCTTCCAATCCTACACATCGATGAGCCAACTCTTCAAATGACTTTCTTGGTCAACAACTCACCATTTGCTGGTAAAGAAGGTAAATGGGTGACTTCTCGTAAGGTGGAAGAACGCTTGCAGGCAGAATTGCAAACAGACGTTTCCCTTCGTGTTGATCCAACTGATTCACCAGATAAATGGACTGTTTCAGGTCGTGGAGAATTGCACTTGTCAATCCTTATCGAAACAATGCGTCGTGAGGGATATGAACTTCAAGTATCTCGTCCAGAAGTTATCGTAAAAGAAATCGACGGTGTTAAATGTGAGCCATTTGAGCGTGTACAAATCGACACTCCAGAAGAATACCAAGGGTCTGTTATCCAAAGCCTTTCTGAACGTAAGGGTGAAATGTTGGATATGATTTCAACTGGTAATGGTCAAACTCGTTTGGTCTTCCTTGTTCCAGCGCGTGGTTTGATCGGATATTCAACTGAGTTCTTGTCAATGACTCGTGGTTACGGTATCATGAACCATACCTTCGACCAATACTTGCCATTGATTCCAGGTGAAATTGGTGGTCGTCACCGTGGTGCCCTTGTTTCTATCGATGCTGGTAAGGCTACAACTTACTCAATCATGTCTATCGAAGAACGTGGTACGATCTTTGTCAACCCAGGTACTGAAGTTTACGAAGGAATGATCATCGGTGAAAACTCTCGTGAAAACGACTTGACAGTTAACATCACGAAGGCGAAACAAATGACCAACGTCCGTTCAGCTACTAAGGACCAAACAGCTGTTATCAAGACACCTCGTATCTTGACCCTTGAAGAGTCTCTTGAGTTCTTGAACGACGATGAGTACATGGAAGTAACGCCTGAGTCTATCCGTTTGCGTAAACAAATCCTTAACAAGGCAGAGCGTGAGAAAGCTAACAAGAAGAAAAAATCAGCTGAATAAGAGCTAGAAAGAGATAAAGATGGTTTATTTAATCATAGGACTCCTCTTATTACTACTCTATGTATTTGCGACACCAGAAAGCATTAAAGGGACAGTTAATATCGTCCTTGTCGTCTTTGCTTTCGTAGCATTGCTGATTTTGCTCATGTTGTCAGTTCTGCAAATCTTTCAGCTACCGACAGAATTCTTTATCGCAATCGCTATGCTCTTCCTAGCATACTTTAGCTTGCGAGATATTACCCTCATGTCGGTTAATAAAAGTAAAAGAAGATAAAAAGAGAGTTTCGGCTCTCTTTTTTGCTAGGAATTTTACAGTAGTTCGAATTGCTTTTTAGTTAATATCATCTCTTTTGCTTGGATAATATGAATGGGAAAAACTGAACTTAAATTCTTTCCCGACATCTATTTCTAAGGAAACTTTAAAATTCTATTACTAATGATATCTTAGTAAAATATGTTGATAGATTATATAGAAAGTGATATACTTAAGTTATAAGAAACCGATTTCAAAATAAGAAAGGATTAAATTTATACTCAATGAAAATCAAAGAGCAAACTAGGAAACTAGCCGCAGGCTGTACTTGAGTACGGCAAGGCGACGTTGACGCGGTTTGAATTTGATTTTTGAAGAGTATTGTTGTCTTGGTGCTCAGGGTGTGATGGATTAAACTAGGAGAATAATTCTAAGAATTTATAAAATGTAAAATTTCTTTCTATAGAGTTATTCTCTTATACAAGGAGTCTACTATGAAGAAACTATTCATATTATTATCAACTTTTTTTCTCAGCTTCTTCTTTGCTTGGATTATAGTCTTACGTGCGCCACAATATTTATATGCAAGCTATGATTCCGTTTCTCTACTTCGTGTCAAAAAAGATACTCAGGAACCGACGCGTGAGGTATTTGAAAAGGAATTAGAGAAGTTTGTAAACTCAGAACAGAGTTTAATAGCTAGGAGAATTGTAGAGCCGAGTAAGGATGGGACGACTCACTTTACTTATGCAACTTATGGTCAGGGAACTTTACCAAAAGAATTCCAAGAAGCTAGTCAAGAAAGTCGTGAACGTAGTGATCCACTAAATAGTTATCTCCTTTTGTCAGGCTCCTTGACGAAAGAAAAGCTTGCCGATAAATTAGGAGATTTGGGTTATAAAGCAATTCCTGACCGAAAGACACCGCCCTATTCTCTTGCTTTTAGAATGTTACTAATTCCCCTTATTTTAATTAGTTTAGCAATATTTGGCTTATCTTTCTTTGCTTTAGTGATTATCACTCGGATTAAGGAAATGAGAGCAGCAGGTATAAAACTCTTTTCTGGTCAGACTCTCTTATCCATCATGGGGCATTCTTTATCGACTGATATCAAATGGCTCCTTCTATCAGCCCTCCTTTCCTTCCTAGGTGGGGGAGTCGTTCTTTTTAGTCAAGGTTTGTTTTATCCTATCTTGTTAGCCACCTATGGTTTTGGGATTAGTTTCTATCTGTTGTTTTTATTGGCGATTTCAATTTTACTAATGCTTCTTTATCTAATGAGTTTGAGTTATAAAGCATTAGTTCCCGTTATTAAGGGAAGATTACCCCTTAAACGCCTGATGGCTTTAACCCTATTGTGTCAGTTAGTAGCTGTTTTTACAGTGGGCTACGCTGTTAAGACAGGCTTGACGTCTTACCAACGATTGAAAGAACTTGAAATTTCAAAACAAGCATGGCAGGACAGAGCAGACTATTACCAGATTTTCTTTGGCTTAGGTGATAGAGTAAAAGATACAGAAAATCAGAATAAGTGGTATGCCTTTGCCAAGGAAGCAATCGAAGAAGAACAGGCTCTATTTGTAAAAGATAATCTCATTCATTTTGCAAATCCTCAAGGAAAAAATGAAAAAGGGGAAACACTGGATACCTATAGTCCAGATGCTAATGTTCTTTATGTCAGCCCAAGTTATTTGGACAAGGAAAATGTATCTGTAAATGGTGAGACTAGACAGAAACTAGCCCATCTTCAAAAAGGGGAATTTGGACTCTTATTACCAGAATCTCTTCGTTCACAGGAAGCAGAACTTAAGAAAGCTTTTGAAGAAAGATTGAGTGATTATGGAAAATCTGGTGAGGAGGCAAGTGCTCCTTTAGAGTATGAAATGAGAGCGATTGTTAGTTATCTTCCAACTGGAGAAAAGCGGTTTGTTTATAATAACGGTGAGAATCCCGTATCCACTCAGTATTTGACTGATCCGATTTTAGTTGTATTTACTCCAACATCTATAGGTGATAGTATCATTTCCAAATCTAGTTGGTCTATCAATGCTGGAAAGCAACTCTTTATCAAGGGATATGAGAGTGGTCTATCTCTCTTGAAGGAAGCTGGAATTTATGAGCAAGTATCCTATCTTAAAGAAGGAAGAAGTGTTTATCTAACTCGTTATAATGAAGTTCAAACTGAAACAGCAACTTTAATCTTAGGAGCTATTGTGGGGATAGCTAGTTCCTTGTTACTCTTTTATTCTGTCAATCTTCTATATTTCGAGCAATTCCGTCGAGATATCTTGATTAAACGAATTTCAGGTTTACGATTTTTTGAAACACATGCTCAGTATATGGTTAGCCAATTTGCCAGTTTTGTATTTGGTGCTAGTTTCTTTATTTTAAGCAGTCGAGACTTGGTGATTGGCTTGCTCACTTTATTAGTCTTTCTAGCTAGTGCAGTTTTGACGCTTTACCGTCAAGCTCATAAAGAATCTCGTGTTTCTATGACAATTATGAAAGGAAAATAGGATGATTGAACTAAAGAATATATCTAAAAAATTTGGAAGCCGTCAGCTATTTTCAGATACGAATCTTCATTTTGAAGGTGGGAAAATTTATGCCTTAATTGGTACAAGTGGCTGTGGTAAGACAACACTCTTGAATATGATTGGACGATTAGAGCCATATGACAAAGGACAAATCATCTATGATGGTACTTCTCTTAAGGACATCAAGCCTTCTGTTTTCTTTAGAGATTACTTAGGATACCTATTTCAAGATTTTGGCTTAATCGAAAGCCAAACCGTCAAAGAGAATCTCAATCTGGGTTTAGTTGGTAAAAAGTTGAAAGAAAAAGAGAAAATCTCTTTGATGAAACAAGCTCTAAACCGTGTTAACCTCTCTTATTTAGATTTAAAGCAACCTATCTTTGAATTATCAGGAGGAGAAGCACAACGTGTTGCACTAGCGAAGATAATCTTAAAGGATCCACCTTTGATCCTCGCAGATGAACCAACCGCTTCCTTAGACCCCAAAAACTCTGAGGAATTACTTTCTATCCTAGAATCTTTAAAAAATCCGAATCGAACTATTATTATTGCGACCCACAATCCTCTGATTTGGGAGCAAGTGGACCAAGTTATTCGAGTTACCGATTTATCACATAGATGATATGGCGAAATTCAGTTAGAAGAAAGAGTCACAAACACACTTTGTGGCTTTTTTATTTCCATAAAAATGGTAAAATAGTAAGAGTAGAAATGGAGTTCGAGACATGAAAGTAATAGATCAATTTAAAAATAAGAAAGTCCTTGTTTTAGGTTTGGCCAAGTCTGGTGAATCTGCAGCTCGTTTGTTGGATAAGCTGGGTGCCATTGTGACAGTAAATGACGGGAAACCATTCGAGGACAATCCAGCTGCGCAAAGTTTGCTGGAAGAAGGGATCAAGGTCATCACAGGCGGTCATCCTTTGGAACTCTTGGATGAAGAGTTTGCCCTTATGGTGAAAAATCCAGGTATCCCATACAGTAATCCCATGATTGAAAAGGCTTTGTCCAAGGGAATTCCAGTCTTGACCGAGGTGGAATTGGCTTATTTGATTTCTGAAGCACCGATTGTTGGTATTACTGGTTCGAACGGTAAAACAACCACAACGACTATGATTGGGGAAGTTTTGACTGCTGCTGGGCAACATGGTCTCTTATCAGGAAATATCGGCTATCCAGCTAGTCAAGTGGCACAAACTGCGTCAGACAAGGACACGCTTGTCATGGAACTTTCTTCTTTCCAACTCATGGGCGTTCAAGAATTTCATCCTGAGATTGCGGTTATTACCAACCTCATGCCAACTCATATCGACTACCATGGGTCATTTGAGGAATATGTAGCAGCCAAGTGGAATATCCAGAACAAGATGACAGCGGCTGATTTCCTCGTCTTGAACTTTAACCAAGACTTGGCAAAAGAATTAGCTACTAAAACACAAGCTACAGTTGTACCATTCTCAACACTTGAAAAGGTTGATGGAGCTTATCTGGAAGATGGTCAACTCTACTTCCGTGGGGAAGTGGTCATGGCAGCGAATGAAATCGGAGTTCCAGGTAGCCACAATGTGGAAAATGCCCTTGCGACTATTGCTGTTGCCAAGCTTCGTGGTGTTGATAACCAGATCATCAAAGAAACTCTTTCAGCCTTTGGAGGTGTCAAACACCGTCTCCAATTTGTGGATGAAATCAAGGGTGTCAAATTCTATAATGATAGCAAGTCAACCAATATCTTGGCTACTCAAAAAGCCTTGTCAGGATTTGACAACAGCAAGGTCATTTTGATTGCAGGTGGTTTGGACCGTGGTAATGAGTTTGACGAATTGGTGCCAGATATTACTGGACTCAAGAAGATGGTCATCCTTGGTCAGTCTGCAGAACGTGTTAAACGGGCAGCAGACAAGGCTGGTGTGGCTTATGTGGATGCGACTGATATTGCAGATGCAACCCGCAAGGCCTACGAGCTTGCGACTCAAGGAGATGTGGTTCTTCTCAGTCCTGCCAATGCCAGCTGGGATATGTATGCTAACTTTGAAGTACGTGGCGACCTCTTTATCGACACAGTAGCGGAGTTAAAGGAATAATATGAAAAAAATTGTCTTTACAGGTGGGGGGACGGTTGGACACGTTACTCTCAACCTTTTGTTAATGCCTAAGTTCATCGAAGATGGCTGGGAAGTTCACTATATTGGGGACAAGCGTGGGATTGAACACCAAGAAATCCTCAAGTCGGGTCTTGATGTCACCTTCCATTCTATTGCGACTGGCAAATTGCGCCGTTATTTCTCTTGGCAAAATATGCTGGACGTCTTTAAAGTTGGATGGGGAATTGTCCAATCTCTCTTTATCATGTTGCGACTTCGTCCACAAGCACTTTTTTCAAAGGGAGGCTTTGTCTCTGTGCCACCTGTTATCGCTGCGCGTGTGTCAGGAGTGCCTGTCTTTATTCACGAATCTGACTTGTCCATGGGCTTGGCCAATAAAATCGCCTATAAATTTGCGACGAAGATGTATTCAACCTTTGAGCAAGCTTCAAGTTTGGCTAAGGTTGAGCATGTAGGAGCAGTGACCAAGGTTTCAGACAAAAAAAGTCCAGAACCCGATGAATTGGTGGATATTCAAACTCACTTTAATCCCAAATTGCCAACTGTATTGTTTGTCGGTGGTTCTGCAGGCGCTCGTGTCTTTAACCAATTGGTGACAGACCATAAGAAAGAACTGACAGAACGCTACAATATTATCAATTTAACTGGAGATTCTAGCCTGAATGAGTTGAGCCAAAATCTCTTTCGTGTTGACTATGTGACCAATCTCTATCAACCCTTGATGGAATTGGCTGATATTGTTGTGACACGAGGTGGTGCCAATACGATTTTTGAGCTCTTGGCCATGGCAAAATTGCATGTTATTGTGCCACTTGGTCGTGAAGCTAGTCGTGGAGACCAGATTGAAAATGCAGCCTACTTTGTAAAAAAAGGCTATGCAGAAGAGCTTCAAGAAAGCGATTTGACCTTGGATAGTTTAGAAGAGAAGCTTTCTCACTTACTAAGTCACAAGGAAGAATACCAAGCTAAGATGAAGGCTTCTAAGGAATTGAAATCTCTTGCAGATTTTTATCAATTATTGAAAAAAGATTTATCATAAGGAAAGTAAATGTCAAAAGATAAGAAAAATGAGGGCAAAGAAATCCTCGAAGAATTTAAAGAGTTATCAGAATGGCAGAAACGAAACCAAGAATACCTAAAAAAGAAGGCTGAAGAAGAGGCGGCCCTAGCTGAGGAGAAGGAAAAGGAAAGACAAGCTCGAATGGCTTCAAAATCTGAAAAATCAGATGAAACTGAAGACAAAGAGAGTGATTCTGAACCAAAAGATTCAGAATCAGATAAGGAAGACGCTAAGGAAAAAGTAGAAAAATCAGAAGACGCCAAAAAAGAAGTAGCCAAAGAAGAACCAAAATCTAAAGAGCCAAAGAAACAGAATAAACAGGATAAAAAAATAGAGAAAAAGACTGTAAAGGAAAAACCGGTCAAACCGAAAATTCCAGGAGTTCATATCTGGCGGGCTATCTCGATTTTGTTTCTCAGTCTGCTTTTATTGCTTGCCTCTGTTTACTTGCTCAGTCCTTATGCGACTATGAAGGATATTCGTGTTGAGGGAACAGTGCAAACTACAGCTGATGATATTCGACAGGCTTCTGGCATTCAGGATTCGGATTATACGATTAACCTTCTGCTAGATAAGGCAAAATATGAAGAGCAGATCAAGTCTAACTATTGGGTTGAATCAGCTCAGCTTGTTTATCAATTTCCAACCAAGTTCACTATCAAGGTCAAGGAATATGATATTGTAGCCTACTATATTTCTGGTGAAAACCATTATCCTATTCTTTCCAGCGGTCAGCTTGAGACCAGTTCGGTCAGTTTGGTGAGTCTGCCAGAAACTTATATATCAGTTCTCTTTAATGACAGCGAACAAATCAAGACCTTTACCTCAGAACTTTCTCAAATTAGCCCCGAACTCAAATCTGCTATCCAAAAGGTGGAACTAGCCCCAAGCAAGGTGACTTCTGATTTAATTCGATTGACTATGAATGATTCGGACGAGGTATTGGTTCCTCTATCTGAAATGAGTAAGAAACTACCTTACTATAGTAAGATTAAGCCACAGTTGTCAGAACCGAGTGTGATTGACATGGAAGCTGGAATTTACAGCTACACTGTGGCGGATAAATTAATTATGGAAGCTGAGGAAAAGGCCAAACAAGAGGCCAAGGAAGCTGAGAAGAAACAGAAAGAGGAAGAGAAGAAAAGGCTAGAAGAACAGCAGAATAAATTGGAAGAAGAGAAGAAAAAATTGGAGGAAGAAAGCAATCGAAACCAAACAAGTCAGCGTTCATCGCGTCGCTAGGTTTAGCTTTTCTCCTATAGCTCTTTAGTGACCAAGTTTTTACTTGACAAGTGTTAGTAGAAATAATAGAATAGTAAAAAACCTTTAAAGCAGTCCAGAGAGGCAGCTAAGGTTAGACGGTGAAAGGGTGGAGACTACCCATTTTTCGTGGAACCTTGCTGTTGGCAGGTTCCTTTTTTCGTGCCTTCTTGTGGCCAGACTCTCTCACTAGCAAAGGTAAAAGGAGAAACCTATGCGAGAACATCGTCCAGTTATTGCTCTTGATTTTCCTAGTTTTGAGGCGGTCAAGGAATTCTTAGCTCTTTTTCCAGCAGAAGAAAACCTTTATCTAAAGGTAGGGATGGAGCTCTATTACGCAGCAGGTCCTGAGATTGTGTCTTACTTGAAAGGCCTGGGGCACAGTGTCTTTTTGGATCTTAAGCTTCATGATATTCCCAATACGGTCAAGTCAGCCATGAAGGTTTTGTCTCAGCTTGGTGTGGATATGACCAATGTTCATGCAGCTGGTGGTGTAGAGATGATGAAGGCTGCGCGTGAAGGTCTTGGAAGTCAAGCCAAATTGATCGCTGTCACTCAGCTCACATCAACCTCAGAAGCTCAGATGAAGGATTTTCAAAATATCCAAACCAGTCTGCAGGAGTCAGTGATTCATTATGCCAAGAAGACGGCTGAAGCGGGATTAGATGGTGTTGTTTGCTCGGCTCAGGAAGTGCAACTCATCAAGCAGGCCACCAATCCAGATTTTATCTGTCTGACACCGGGCATTCGTCCAGCAGGTGCTGCAGTTGGAGACCAAAAACGCGTGATGACACCTGCTGATGCCTATCAAATCGGTAGTGACTATATCGTAGTGGGACGTCCCATTACCCAAGCTGAGAATCCTGTTGCAGCTTATCATGCCATCAAGGATGAATGGACACAGGACTGGAATTAAAGAACTAGATTAGAAAAACAAAAGGAGAAGACCATGACACTTGCTAAAGATATCGCTAGCCACCTCTTGAAAATTCAAGCAGTTTACCTCAAACCAGAGGAGCCTTTCACTTGGGCATCTGGTATCAAGTCACCGATTTACACTGATAATCGTGTGACACTAGCCTATCCAGAAACTCGTAACTTAATTGAAAATGGCTTTGTGGAAGCTATCAAAGAAGCCTTTCCAGAGGTAGAAGTGATTGCAGGAACTGCAACAGCAGGGATTCCTCACGGAGCCATCATTGCTGACAAGATGAATCTGCCATTTGCCTATATCCGTAGCAAACCAAAAGACCACGGAGCTGGTAATCAAATCGAAGGCCGCGTAGCTCAAGGTCAAAAAATGGTAGTGGTTGAAGACCTCATTTCAACTGGTGGTTCTGTTCTTGAAGCAGTAGCAGCAGCAACGCGAGAAGGAGCAGATGTGCTTGGTGTAGTAGCAATTTTCAGTTACCAATTGCCAAAAGCAGATAAGAACTTTGCGGATGCTGGTGTGAAATTGGTGACACTTTCAAACTACAGTGAGCTCATCCATCTAGCCCAAGAAGAAGGATATATCACACCAGAAGGACTCGCTCTCCTAAAACGCTTTAAAGAAGACCAAGAGAATTGGCAAGAAGGTTAGGTCAGTAAGATAAAGAGAGACGAGTCTGGGACAAAAATCTAACTTTAAATATAAAAAACGAACAAAACGAGTTATCTAACAACCAGAATTCTGTTTCGTTCGTTTTTTTGTATAATTTATCGATTTTTAAAATTTATAATAAAGAATTTCTAAAATTAAAATCTTTTTGTCCCGGACTCTTTTAACCATTTTGTTTAAAATATGATAATATTTTAAACAAAATAATTGACAGCGCTTTCTTTTATTGATATAATGAAAATATAATATGTATCAAATTGATCAATCAACTATCTTGTTTATCACTTCTTAGGAGGACGATGTCATGAAAAGAAGAAAAATATATTCCCTTTTTTGCGTAGTTACAATTGCATTTAGTTTGTTTCTCCCTACAGTCTTAGCTAGACAGATTGGAGATTATGATTTAACGTTGCCGCGTTTTGGTGCGGATACAACTAGTGAGCTTGAGAAAGAAAACGCCTCTGCTGGAATTAATAATAATGACAGCACTGGTGGCGGTAAAACGTTAAATACCTCTATTCGTAGCGCCTATAGTGGGGCAGATATCACTCCAATGTATCAATTGAGTTCTGGCTCTAGGATTGTCATGTACTATAATGGAGGTGGTGATAATTATATTGGTTCTGATACTAGATTAGCTATGGCGCCACAGTTTGGAAATCATGTAAGAATTCATACTTCAGGTTCTTGGAGTCCAGATTCTTATTAACTTACTTGTCAGAGTAAGCCTTAAAGATGGTTGATTGTGGGTGTAGCATGAAAAAAGAATGCTACACCCTATTCTTATTATAAGGAGGAGTTGGGATGGAATTTTTTATTTGTAATCTTGTACGAGTCGTTAAATCACCTCGGTTTTATATGTCTTTATTTTTGACCCTTCTTTGCATGAGTTTAGGAAATTTCCTTGCTTTCAATGGTATTTATAAAATTGAAGGTTTATCGATTTTTTTTGCCGCTTCTTCTATTAGAGGATTTTCACCGATTAGCCTAGTAGCTGCACTTATCTGTACACTGCCCTATTCTAGTCAGATAATAGAGGATGCTGAGAGTCATTTTCTAACAGCACAATTGTGTCGAATTTCTAAAAAGAAGTATCTGGCTATTGTGGGTAGTACTGTAATTATTTCTTCTTTTCTAGTCTTTTTTCTCCCCTATTTATTATTATTAGGAATTAATCTTTTAGTGACTCCTTATCAGGAAATTTATATTGGAGACTATAGTGGTGCCTTAAAAGAATTATTTGATTCTAATCAGTTTCTCTATAGTCTTGTAACGACTCTCTGGTATGGAGTTTGGGGCGCTGTGTTCTCTATTTTTGGACTAGCTAGTGCTTTGCTAGTGAAGAAAAAATTAGGAGCTATTTTCATCCCAGTTGCCTATATGATGGTTGGGGGTATTTTTTGGGGTATTTTAGAGCTATCTTACTTAGAACCTGTGACAACATTAGCTTTGGGATATCAGAAAGATATCAGTCTTTCCTTAGTTAGTGGGCATCTTGCTTTTATTTTATTTGTTAGTTGTTTGGTTGTTTATGGTACATTTTTTCTACATTCAGAGGACTACGTATAATGAAACAATTTGTTCAATTTTACAAAAAAGATTTTTTAGCAGTATTGGTTTATTTTATATTACTGCTATCCTGTATTTTATCTAGTACAGTATATTTACTGCGATGTCGCCAATATTCAATCCATCCAAATGTATTAGAATGGCTCTTAGTCTTACTTCAAGATATTACGACTGGAGTATATTGCTTTCCGTTCACATATATATTATTCTTTTTTCATTTGATGAATAACTATTTTAATAGGTTGGAGTGCCGCATTCGTCTGAAATCAATTAAGCACTTTACCAGTTTTAGTTTCAAATTAGCAGCTCTTAGTACGGGGATTTGGACGGCGACTTTATTTTTATTGATTTTTCTAATTGCATTTAGTAATGGTTTTAGCTTCTCTTTGGAGATAAAGGAGGTTGATTTTTTAAGAGAATTTTATGGTATAAGTATTGCAAACAATGCTAGTTTCTTTATAGGATTTTTTTTCTCTTATATAGCATACTATTTCTTTTTATCCTTACTTACTATTAGCAGTTTTTCTTGGTTTAAAAAATCAAGCATGAGCTTAGTATTTCTGTTTACTTTTTTATTTGTAGAATCCTTATTCTGGATTTATCAGTTGAACAATGGGCTAATTGGATTATTGCCAATTTTTCAGTATATGGTAAATTCCAATCCGTATGCATTGATTTATTGGCTTACATTACTATCTATCATAATTCCATTGACTGTATTTTCTGTTCATAGAAACTGGAGGAGAGTGTAAAAGTTGGAAATGGGAAAGTTAAGTAGTCACATGTGGAGGTTGAATCAGATAATCTATACCAAGTACTTTTGGGGTTATGTTCTTTTTTGGATATTGATTTGTTTAGGATTATGGTATTGGTTAGAAGGAAATGATAGACTTGTTATAGAAATTTTAAAAGGGCCTAATCTGAGTCAAAACTCTTTTTTAGTCTTATCTATATGGTTGCTTCATTGGTTTATTATTCATGCATTTTTTCTAGCAGTTGTATATCGTAGAAGAGCATCCGATTTCTTTATGGAAGTGATTCGATTTTCTTCTATTAAGCTCTGGATTAGGTATCAGATTTGGACCTGTTTTCTTTATGGACTCGTTTTAATCATGGTAAAAGTTCTAGTGATTCAATTTATGTTACAGTTACCAAACTGGGATATAGGAGTTTTGTTTATAGTTGATTTTTTGAATGTTTGTGTGCTATCCTTGCTTTGCTTTACGTTATACATACTAGGAGCGAATGAGCAAATGAACTTTTCTTGTGTTAGCTTCTTTTTACTCATGATTGTGTTTGGCAGTTTATTTGTGGGGAATCGAACCAATTATCTATTTTATATTCTGAATAGAGGAAATGGAGATATAGGACGAGATCTATTTCTTCAGTTGCTATTTTTAGTCTTTCTTTTTAAAAGCATTTTCTATTTCACTCGTCAAAAGAGGAGGTTTATAGAATGAATGAAATAATTACATTAAAAAATATTCAGTTGGAATTAAAAAAAACATGTGTTTTTCAAAACCTTAATTTTAGTTGTAAACAGGGGGAAATTATAGGAATTACTGGTGCGAATGGCTCAGGGAAAAGTGTATTGTTTAAATTAATAGCTGGTTTATATAGTCCGTCTTATGGGGAAGTGTTAATCAATGGGGAAAATATTGTTCCTGAGAGAAAAATTCCAGCTAATTTGGGAGCTTTGATTGAAGAACCTGGTTTTATAAATTATTATAGTGGCTTTAAGAATTTACAATATTTGGCAAGCATACGAGGAGTAGTTGGTAATCAGGAAATCAATGATACACTGAAAATAGTTGGTCTATATGAGCAAAAAGACCAGAAAGTTAAAACTTATTCGCTAGGTATGAGGAAAAAGCTAGGGATTGCTCAAGCAATTATGGAGAATCCCTCTATTCTTTTACTAGATGAACCTATGAATGCCTTGGACAAATCAAGTGTAGAAAATATGAGAACATTGTTTAGAAAGCTCTCTAGTGAAAAAGGGACAACAATTTTGATTGCTAGTCATAGTGAAGAGGATATTCGTATCTTATGTGATAAAGTATATGCAATAGAAGATAAAGTATGTACACTGTGTTCAGATTGAACATCTTAGATAGACTCAGGATGTTATAGGTAAAATCTTAAAAAGGGATTGGAGTTTAAAATCCAGTCCCTTTTAAGAGTTAATAACTAGTCAACTTTTTCGCCCTCAACAACCAGGTCATCAGCTTTAGCAGCGTCACCGTAGGTTGGGTGAAGTGTTTTTTCATAGGCCTTGTGGAAGAAGTTTTCCTTACCTAATTTTTCAATATCTTTATTGATGAAGTCTAGCAATTCTTGGTTGCCTTTTTGAACTGCTGCTGCAATGGTATCTGGATTTCCAAGAGAAGTAATTCCTACTTCAAATCCTTTGTTTTCAAGCGCCCAAGCTAGGACTTCAGTATTGTCAGTAGAGAAGGCATCTCCACGTCCGTCAAGAAGGGCTTGGTAAGAGTCGCTGTATTGGTCGTATTTTTGGAGTTTGATTTCTGGATGATTCTTTTCAAAATAAGTCTCAGCAGTCGTTCCTTTTGTGACAATCAATGTTTTGCCTTCTAATTGTTTGACATCTGTAATAAGACCAGTCTTAGGTGATACGACACCAAGAGAAACTTTCATGTATGGAAGGGCAAAATCAACTTGTTTCTTACGTTCATCAGTCACTGTAAAGTTGGCAAGAGTAATATCTACCTTGTTTGAAATCAAATATTCAGCACGGTTGGCAGCATCGACTGAAACGTATTTAACCTTGACACCAAGGTCTTGTGCCAGTTGGTTTCCAAGTTCAATATCGTAACCTTGGTAAGAACCATCATTGTCAACGTAACCAAAGGGTTTTTTATCTCCAAATACGGCGATTCGCAGTTCACCGCTTTTTTTGATTTCATCGATTGTGCGAGCCTTGGCAGTAGTTTTGCCAGACGATGCACCACCATTTCCACCTGAGCTACAAGCTGTGACAAAGATAAGGGCAAAGGCAAGTGCCAAAACAGTTAAGAGTGGTTTGAATAGTTTCATAAGAATCTCCTTTATAGATATGAGCCAAATTGGCTAAAGTCAAAGACGTTTAAAAATTCCTGGGCTCGTTTGGTTTGCGGATTGGTAAAGAAGGCTTGAGCTGTTCCTTCTTCAGCGATTTTCCCTTGGTCGAGGAAGATAATCCGATCGGCAATAGCTTGAGCAAACTGCATTTCATGGGTTACTAAAATCATGGTACGGCCTTCTTGGGCCAAGTCATTGATGAGTTCCAGAACCTCACGCACCATTTCTGGATCCAGCGAAGCAGTCACTTCGTCAAAGAGGATAATTTCTGGGTGCATGAGGAGGGCACGAACAATTGCAACCCGTTGCTTCTGTCCGCCAGATAATTGACGCGCAAAGCTATGTTGTTTATCTAGCAAACCGACACGTTCCAGTAGTTGCAGAGCTTCTTCCGTTACTTCTTTCTTGTCCCTTCCTTGAGCTTTGATAGGGCCTAGGATGAGGTTTTGTAGGACATCCAGATGGGGAAAGAGTTCATAACTTTGAAAGACCATGCCAATCTTTTGGCGAACTAGGTGAAAATCTTTTTTATTTTCAACGATAGACTGACCGTCCAGAAGAATATCTCCACCTTGAATACTTTCTAAGCCATTGAGGCAACGAAGGAGTGTACTTTTCCCACAACCAGATGGTCCTAGGATAACGACAACTTCCCCTTTTTTGATATCTAGAGAAAGTCCTTGGAGGATGGGATTGTCTCCGAAGGATTTTTTTAGTTCCTTGATTTCTAAGATAGTTTCCGACATTTAGTTCCTCCAATGTTTTTCTAGGTGAGTGGATAGTTTGGAAATAGGAAAGCAGACTGCAAAATACAAGACCAGAATGGTTCCATAAATCCAGAAGGAAGCGGTTGGGATAGTCAAGCGATTGCTATCGATGATTTGTTGTCCAACCTTGGTTACTTCAACAACTCCAATCAAAACAACCAAGGAAGTGGTTTTGATCATCCGAGTGACAAGATTGATAGCCTGCGGTAGCAGTCTTCTCAAAACCTGTGGGATGATAATGTGGTAGTAAAGTTGAACGTTTGTCAAGCCGAGCGCCTGTCCACTTTCAAACTGATGCTTAGGGAGGGAAGTGATGGCTCCACGTACCAAGTCTCCCATTTCAGCCGTTCCCCAGAGGGTAAAAACGATAATAGCTGAAGTCTCACCTGAGATATTGATATTAAAGTTTCGAGCTAAGCCAAAGTAAACGATGAAGAGTAGCACCAGCTGGGGCATGATACGGATGAATTCTAAATACAATCGTGTCAAAAATCGTACGATTCTAGAATGGGAGGTCATGATGATTCCCATGACTGTTCCGAATATCATGGATAAGAGGACAGACAGGATGGATATCCCAATCGTAACGCCCAATCCCTGTAAAATCCGCAGGAGATTATTTCCCTGAAAGAGTACTTGGATTCCCAAATCCTGCATGGCGGAGCCTCCTTTCTATCCAACTAAAGACCAGTGAGATGGGTAGCAACATGATAAGGTAAGCACCTACCAACATAGCCAGTGCAATGTCTGTCTCATAGTAGAGCCCAATCAAGTCTTTGGCGACGTACATGAGGTCGGCCAAAGCTACTGCTGAGAAAACAGAGGTTTCCTTGATGAGGAAAATGACATTGGCGCTAAAGGAGGGGAGTGCCACAGCTGTTGCTTGCGGAAGAACCACATAGCGAAAGACCTGTACAGGTGTCAGACCGATAGCTAATCCAATCTCCTGCTGGGTTTGACTGACGGCTTCCAGCCCACTTCGGAAAGATTCTGCCATATAGGAGCCTCCTAAAAAGACCAGCCCTAAAGTGGCACAGACTTCTGAAGATAGGACAATCCCGATTCGGGGAAGTCCGAAGTAGAGAAAGAAGAGTTGAATCAAAAGGGGCGTATTACGTGACAATTCAATATAGGCTGTCGCTACTTGCGCCAAAACAGGGATTCGATAATGTCGGATGATACTAACGATTAAACCGAGCAGAAAGGATCCCAAAATTCCCCAAACTGCAATATGCAAGGTTAGAAAGAATGCCTTTTGATATAGTGGTAGATATTGTTCAACAATGGACCAATCCAAAAATAGAACCTCCCATCTAGAAATAATACAGTTATTGTAGCACTTAAAATCTTCTTTGGATAATATCTATTTTTTATTGCCGTTATAAGGATTTTTTATCATAGACATAAAATTTCTGAAATTTACAAACAAAATATTTGAAAAGTTTTGAAAAAAGAGTTAAGATATTTTTGTAACATACAAAGTAAACGCTTACTTATTAAGGAGGGCATTTTATGTCATACAAAACAAGCAATGCAGAAGGCTATGTAGATTTCATCAATACCTATGATTTGGAGCCAATGGCGCAACAAGTTATTCCTAAAGCAGCATTTGGCTATATCGCTAGTGGGGCGGAAGATACTTTCACTTTGCGTGAGAATATTCGTGCCTTTAACCACAAACTCATCGTTCCGCATACACTTTGCAATGTAGAAAATCCAAGTACAGAGATTGAATTTGCAGGTGAAAAATTGTCTTCACCAATCATTATGGCGCCTGTTGCGGCTCATAAATTGGCAAATGAACAGGGTGAAGTGGCGACTGCGCGTGGCGTGCATGAGTTTGGTTCTCTTTACACAACTAGCTCTTACTCTACTGTCGATCTTCCAGAAATTACGGAAGCCCTTCAAGGGACACCACATTGGTTCCAATTTTACTTTAGTAAAGATGACGGAATCAACCGCCACATCATGGACCGTGTGAAGGCTGAAGGTTATAAAGCGATTGTCTTGACGGCAGATGCGACTGTAGGGGGCAATCGTGAGGTTGATAAGCGTAATGGTTTTGTCTTCCCAGTTGGCATGCCGATTGTTGAAGAATACCTGCCAGAAGGTGCTGGTAAATCAATGGACTTTGTTTATAAATCAGCTAAACAACGCTTGTCTCCACGTGATGTAGAATTTATCGCTGAATACTCTGGACTTCCTGTGTATGTCAAGGGACCACAATGCCGTGAGGACGTTGAACGTTCGCTTGCTGCAGGTGCATCTGGTATCTGGGTAACAAACCACGGTGGACGCCAAATTGATGGTGGACCAGCAGCCTTTGATTCACTTCAAGAAGTAGCTGAAGCGGTTGACAAACGCGTGCCAATTGTCTTTGACTCAGGTGTTCGTCGTGGTCAACATGTCTTTAAAGCCTTGGCATCAGGAGCAGACTTGGTAGCTATTGGTCGCCCTGTTATCTATGGCTTGGCCCTCGGCGGTAGTGTCGGTGTACGTCAAGTCTTTGAACACTTGAATGCAGAATTGAAGACAGTCATGCAATTGTCTGGAACTCAGACTATTGAAGATGTTAAACACTTCAAACTCCGTCACAACCCATACAACCCAACCTTCCCAGTTGACCCACGCGACTTAAAATTGTATTGATAAAACAGCTTGCCTCCACATAATGTGGAGGTTTTTCTTGTGTTTTAATCACTTTTGGCATGAAGATTAAAAAAAGAGAAAGATTCGATTTTCATAGTTGACAAATGTAGATTTTTGAAGTATACTAATAACTGTAATCGACAAATGTAGATTTAGGAGGTGTGATTATGCAGATTTCAGATGCAGAATGGCAGGTCATGAAGATTATTTGGATGCAAGGAGAGCAGACAAGTACGGATTTGATCAGGGTTCTGGCGGAGCGGTTCGACTGGTCCAAGTCGACCATTCAAACTCTTTTGGCTCGTTTGGTTGAGAAAGAGTGCTTGACTCGGAAAAAAGAAGGCAAGTCCTTTGTCTATTCAGCTCTTTTAACTTTAGACCAAAGTCGGGATTTACTTGTCCAAGATATCAAGGACAAGGTTTGTTCTCGTAGGATTAAGAACTTGTTAGCTGATTTGATTGCTGAATGTGATTTTACTCTGGCTGACTTGGAAGACTTAGAAGCTGTGATTTCTAAGAAGAAATCAAGTGCTGTAACAGAAGTAAGATGTAATTGTATGTAAAGGAGACGTCATGTTAAATAGTATTGTAACCATTGTTTGTATTGCCCTTATCGCGTTTATCTTGTTTTGGTTTTTCAAAAAGCCTGAAAAATCTGGACAAAAAGCCCAGCAAAAAAACGGCTACCAAGAGATTCGAGTGGAAGTCATGGGGGGCTATACGCCTGAGTTGATTATCCTCAAGAAATCAGTGCCAGCCCGCATTGTCTTTGACCGTAAGGATCCTTCACCCTGTCTGGACCAAATTGTTTTTCCAGATTTTGGTGTACATGCGGACCTGCCAATGGGTGAAGAGTATGTAGTGGAAATCACGCCTGAGCAGGCTGGAGAGTATGGTTTCTCTTGTGGCATGAATATGATGCACGGCAAGATGATTGTAGAATAGGAGAATGATATGACTGAAATTGTAAAAGCAAGTCTTGAAAATGGTGTTCAAAAAATCCGTATCACGGCAGACAAAGGCTACCATCCAGCCCACATTCAACTGCAAAAAGGAGTTCCTGCTGAGATCACCTTTCACCGTGTGACACCTTCAAACTGTTATAAGGAAATTCTGTTTGAAGAAGAAGGCATCTTGGAACCAATCGGCGTAGACGAGGAGAAAGTCATTCGTTTTACACCTCAAGAATTAGGCCAACATGAATTTTCTTGTGGCATGAAGATGCAAAAGGGAAGCTATACAGTCGTTGAGAAGACTCGAAAATCTCTATCACTTTTACAGCGTTTTTGGATTACTAGTATCTTTACTGTGCCTCTTGTGATCCTCATGATTGGGATGTCGACAGGAGGAATTAGTCACCAAGTCATGCGTTGGGGCACCTTTTTAGCCACAACACCGATTATGCTAGTAGCAGGTGGTCCTTATATCCAAAGTGCTTGGGCTAGTTTTAAAAAGCACAATGCCAACATGGATACCTTGGTTGCTCTGGGAACCCTAGTGGCCTATTTCTATAGCTTAGTTGCCCTCTTCGCTGGTCTCCCCGTTTACTTTGAAAGTGCTGCATTTATCTTCTTCTTCGTTCTTATGGGAGCCGTTTTTGAGGAGAAAATGCGGAAAAATACTTCCCAAGCTGTGGAGAAATTACTTGACTTGCAGGCTAAAACTGCAGAAGTCTTGCGTGAGGATAACTATGTTCAAGTCCCTTTGGAGCAAGTCAAGGTAGGTGACCTGATTCGAGTGCGTCCCGGTGAAAAGATTGCGGTTGATGGTGTCGTAGTAGAAGGTATCTCTAGTATTGATGAGTCTATGGTGACAGGTGAGAGTCTGCCTGTGGACAAGACAGTTGGAGATACCGTCATTGGTTCAACCATCAATAATAGTGGAACACTTGTTTTTAGAGCAGAAAAAGTTGGTTCAGAGACTGTTTTGGCTCAGATTGTGGATTTTGTGAAGAAAGCTCAGACAAGTCGTGCGCCGATTCAGGACTTGACGGATAAAATTTCAGGGATTTTTGTTCCAGCAGTTGTCATTTTAGGGATTGTGACCTTTTGGGTTTGGTTCGTCTTGCTCAGGGATAGTGTAGTTGTGCTTGGAGCGAGCTTTGTGTCTTCGCTTCTCTATGGAGTAGCAGTTCTGATTATTGCCTGCCCTTGTGCATTGGGACTTGCAACACCGACAGCCCTTATGGTGGGGACAGGTCGCAGTGCCAAGATGGGAGTTCTCCTCAAAAATGGAACGGTTCTACAGGAAATCCAGAAAGTCCAAACTATTGTTTTTGATAAGACAGGAACTTTGACGGAAGGGAAACCTGTGGTCACAGATATCATCGGCGACGAAGTAGAAGTGCTTGGATTGGCAGCTTCCTTGGAAGAAGCTTCTCAACACCCATTGGCTGAGGCTATTGTTAAGCGAGCGACTGAAACTGGACTTGAGCTTCACACTGTGGAAAATTTCCAAGCCTTGCACGGAAAAGGTGTTTCAGGGCAAATCAATGGAAAACAAGTTTTGCTTGGAAATGCTAAAATGCTGGATGGCATGGATATTTCTAGCACTTATCAGGAAAAACTAGAACAACTGGAAAAAGAAGCTAAGACAGTTGTGTTCTTGGCTGTTGAGAATGAAATCAAAGGCTTGCTTGCTCTGCAAGATATTCCTAAGGAAAATGCTAAGCTTGCCATCAGTCAGTTGAAAAAACGAGGTCTTAAAACAGTCATGCTGACAGGAGACAATGCTGGTGTGGCGCGTGCCATTGCCGATCAGATCGGAATCGAAGAGGTCATTGCAGGTGTCTTGCCAGAGGAAAAAGCTCATGAAATCCATAAACTACAAGCGTCTGGCAAAGTAGCCTTTGTTGGGGATGGTATCAATGACGCTCCTGCCCTTAGTGTAGCAGATGTGGGGATTGCTATGGGAGCTGGAACAGATATTGCCATCGAGTCAGCAGATTTGGTGTTGACAACTAATAACCTCCTAGGAGTGGTTCGTGCTTTTGACATGAGTAAGAAAACCTTTAATCGAATTCTGCTCAATCTTTTCTGGGCCTTTATCTACAATGTCGCCGGAATTCCGATTGCAGCAGGAGTCTTTTCAGGTGTTGGACTGGCTCTCAACCCAGAACTGGCAGGTCTAGCCATGGCCTTTAGTTCTGTATCCGTTCTGACCAGTTCACTCTTACTAAACTTTAGTAAAATAGACTAAAAGCGGGCTTGCTCGCTTTTTATACTCTTCAAAAATCTCTTCCAACCACGTCAGCTTTGTCTGCAACCTCAAAGCTGTGCTTTGAGCAACCTGTGGCGAGCTTCCTAGTTTGCTCTGTGATTTTCATTGAGTATTATAAAACAGAAGCTAAAAACGTTTTCAAACTGTACTGTAATAGAGAATAAAAACTTCTGAGCAGATTCTTAGTAAAGTCAAAATAAATGTGATAAATTAGTATTGTAAAAATTTACTGAAACGTTTTCAAAAACTATATGAAACCTTTTTTAGTAGATTTAAAAATATTTGAAGGAGAGTTATCATTATGACTCAAGGGAAAATTACTGCATCTGCAGCAATGCTTAATGTATTGAAAACATGGGGCGTAGACACAATCTACGGTATCCCATCAGGAACACTCAGCTCATTGATGGATGCTTTGGCTGAAGACAAAGATATCCGCTTCTTGCAAGTTCGTCACGAAGAAACAGGTGCTCTTGCAGCGGTTATGCAAGCTAAATTCGGCGGCTCAATCGGGGTTGCAGTTGGTTCAGGTGGTCCAGGTGCGACTCACTTGATTAACGGTGTTTACGATGCAGCTATGGATAACACTCCATTCCTAGCAATCCTTGGATCACGTCCAGTTAACGAACTCAACATGGATGCTTTCCAAGAATTGAACCAAAACCCAATGTACAACGGTATCGCTGTATACAACAAACGTGTAGCTTACGCTGAGCAATTGCCAAAAGTAATCGACGAAGCTTGCCGTGCTGCAGTTTCTAAAAAAGGTCCAGCTGTTGTTGAAATCCCAGTAAACTTCGGTTTCCAAGAAATCGACGAAAATTCATACTACGGTTCAGGTTCATACGAACGTTCATTCATCGCTCCTGCTTTGAACGAAGTTGAAATCGACAAAGCTGTTGAAATCTTGAACAATGCTGAACGTCCAGTTATCTATGCTGGTTACGGTGGTGTTAAAGCTGGTGAAGTGATTACTGAATTGTCACGTAAAATCAAAGCACCAATCATCACAACTGGTAAAAACTTTGAAGCCTTTGAATGGAACTATGAAGGTTTGACAGGTTCTGCTTACCGTGTTGGTTGGAAGCCAGCCAACGAAGTGGTCTTTGAAGCAGACACAGTTCTTTTCCTTGGTTCAAACTTCCCATTTGCTGAAGTTTACCAAGCATTCAAGAATACTGAAAAATTCATCCAAGTCGATATCGACCCTTACAAACTTGGTAAACGTCACGCCCTTGACGCTTCAATCCTTGGTGATGCAGGTCAAGCAGCTAAAGCTATCCTTGACAAAGTGAACCCAGTTGAATCTACTCCATGGTGGCGTGCAAACGTTAAGAACAACCAAAACTGGCGTGATTACATGAACAAAATCGAAGGTAAAACTGAGGGTGAATTGCAATTGTATCAAGTTTACAATGCAATCAACAAACATGCTGATCAAGACGCTATCTACTCAATCGACGTAGGTGACACTACTCAAACATCTACTCGTCACCTTCACATGACACCTAAGAACATGTGGCGTACATCTCCACTCTTTGCGACAATGGGTATTGCCCTTCCTGGTGGTATCGCTGCTAAGAAAGACAATCCAGATCGCCAAGTATGGAACATCATGGGTGACGGTGCATTCAACATGTGCTACCCAGACGTTATCACAAACGTTCAATACGACCTTCCAGTTATCAACGTTGTCTTCTCAAATGGTAAATATGCCTTCATCAAGGACAAATACGAAGACACAAACAAACACTTGTTTGGTTGTGACTTCCCTAATGCTGACTATGCGAAAATCGCTGAAGCTCAAGGTGCTGTAGGATTTACAGTTGACCGTATCGAAGACATCGATGCAGTTGTTGCAGAAGCTGTTAAACTCAACAAAGAAGGTAAAACTGTTGTGATCGATGCTCGCATCACTCCACACCGTCCACTTCCAGTAGAAGTACTTGAATTGGATCCAAAACTTCACTCAGAAGAAGCAATCAAAGACTTCAAGGAAAAATACGAAGCAGAAGAACTCGTACCATTCCGCCTCTTCTTGGAAGAAGAAGGATTGCAATCACGCGCAATTAAATAATTCCTCTCGTCGAAAATCAAATTTAAACTGTGTTATCTTCACCTTGCCGTACTTCAGTACTGCCTGCGGTTCGATGCCTTGTTTATTCTTTGATTTTCTTAGAGCGAAACTTAAAAAGATCGGAGCAATCCGGTCTTTTTATGGAGGATAGTAAATGAATTTAAATCAATTAGATATTATCGTTTCAGATGTTCCCCAAGTCTGTGCTGACTTGGAGCGTATTTTGGATAAAAAGCCCGATTATGTTGATGACAGTTTTGCTCAGTTTACGATTGGCAGTCACTGTCTGATGTTGTCCCAAAATCATTTGATTCCTTTGGAAGATTTTCAGTCAGGAATCATTCTTCATATCGAGGTTGAGGATGTAGACCAGAATTACCAACGGTTGAAAGAACTTGGTATCCAGGTTTTAAACGGACCAACTGTAACCGATTGGGGAACAGAGTCCTTATTAGTTAAAGGGCCTGCTGGTCTAGTGATTGATTTTTATCGTATGAAGTAGGTAATTCTATTATCAAATTTTTTATCTAAACATTCTTGGAGTGAAACTTAAAAAGATCGGAGCAATTCGATCTTTTTTGTATTTATGCGACTTTCAGTCCGTCTCGCTCCGTTAGGTGCGAGACAAAAAACCACCCGTTTTCACGGGTGGTTATGATTTCTACACTTATTGTTTGGCTTCCTGTTTTAATTGTTGCACCTGTTCCTCGTACTGGACAAGCTCCCTGTCTTTTATATTGATAGTCGCTTCTGCTTCAGCAATGCGGCTTCTCAGATCTTGAGTCTTGTTATGGTGATAGCTAATACCAATAGCACTACCAGCAATGATCCCGATTACTAGACAAGTAAAAATCACCAAAATCAAGGGAGCAGATAGTTGTGTAAAGACAAGACTGACAGTTACTGTTTGACGATTGAGTAGACCAAATGAGATCACAATGACTAATAAGCTCAAACCGCCAATTAGATAAGCCTTATCTTTCAGTGACAATTCATTAAATTTTTTTAGCATAAGTTCCTTTTCTCCTGACTATGTTGATAGAAAACTACACACCATTTAGGTATTAACAAAATTCATTTTACTAGAAAATTTCGATACTGTCAATAATTTCTAACGGCTTATTTACCATCAATCAATCGATTCATTGAAAAGGAGTATTCATTTTCTAATATTTGATTGAGTAAACAGAACGGAGCAATTCGGTCTTTTTTCTGTTCCCTCTTTCTTATAACAAGATTGTGATAGTTTATATCTTTATAACAAAAGTTTTAAAGACTTGATTGTTTTGAAAGAATATTTTAAAATAAGATTCAGTAAAAATGAAAGAGGTTTTGAAAATGTCTGAAAAACAAATGAAAATTTTAGGTTGGGTAGCGACCTTTATGTCTGTTATGATGTATGTGTCTTACTTCCCACAAATCATGAACAATCTGGCTGGTCAAAAAGGAAATTTCATCCAGCCCTTGGTTGCTGCCATCAACTGTAGTCTCTGGGTTTACTACGGTCTTTTCAAAAAAGAAAGAGATATCCCCCTTGCTGCTGCCAATGCACCAGGTATCGTTTTTGGCCTAGTGACAGCTATTACAGCTTTGATTTAAAAAGAAGACTGGTTTCAGTCTTTTTTTCGTACATTTGAGCAAGCTCAGGACATCATTACCCAGATAGTTCCAAACTTTTTGTCCCCTTTTTAGTATAATAGAACTAGCAAATCAAGTGAGGTAAAGTGATGACAGAAATACTACAATTTCCAGAGGGCTTCCTCTGGGGTGGTGCTACGGCAGCTAATCAATGTGAGGGTGCTTATAATCTCGATGGGCGTGGTTTAGCTAACGTTGATGTGGTACCCATTGGACCAGATCGTGAAGCCATTATCACAGGTCAGAAAAAGATGTTTTCGTTTGAGGAGGACTATTTTTACCCAGCCAAAGAAGCCATTGATATGTACCATCATTACAAGGAAGATATTGCTCTTTTTGCAGAGATGGGCTTTAAGACTTATCGACTTTCCATTGCTTGGACTCGGATTTTTCCTAAGGGCGACGAAACAGTGCCAAATGAAGCTGGTCTAGCCTTTTATGAGGACTTGTTTAAGGAATGTTATAAGTATGGAATCCAACCTCTGGTTACCATTACGCATTTCGACTGTCCTATGCACTTGATTGAAGAATACGGTGGTTGGCGCAATCGTCGGATGTTAGACTTCTATGAAAAACTTTGTCGCACACTCTTTACCCGCTATAAGGGCTTGGTCAAATTCTGGCTAACCTTCAATGAAATCAACATGATTCTCCATGCACCCTTTATGGGAGCTGGACTCTGTTTTGAAGAAGGAGAAAATCAAGAACTGGTTAAATATCAGGCTGCACACTATGAGTTGGTAGCTTCAGCTCTTGCGACAAAGATTGCCCACGAAATTGACCCAGAAAATAAGGTGGGATGTATGTTGGCTGCAGGGCAATACTATCCTAACACAGCCCATCCAAGAGACTACTGGGCAGCCATGGAGGAAGACCGCAAGAGTTACTTCTTCATTGATGTTCAAGCGCGTGGGGAATACCCAAACTACGCCAAGAAGCAGTGGGAGCGTGAGCGAATCGAGATTCAAATGACTGCAGAAGATTTAGAGTTGTTGAAGGACAATACTGTTGACTTTGTTTCCTTCTCTTACTATGCAAGTCTAGTAGCCTCAGGTGATCCAGAAGTTAAAGAATTAACTGCTGGAAATATCTTTGCCTCTCTCAAAAATCCTTATCTTGAATCCTCAGAATGGGGATGGCAGATTGACCCACTTGGTCTTCGTATCACCCTCAATGCTATCTGGGATCGTTACCAAAAGCCAATGTTCATCGTGGAAAACGGTCTAGGTGCTATGGATACACCGGATGAGAATGGTCATGTAGCAGATGACTATCGGATTGCTTACTTAGAGGCTCATATCAAGGCCATGCGAGATGCCATTTACCAAGATGGCGTTGACTTGCTTGGTTATACGACTTGGGGCTGTATCGATCTGGTTTCAGCTGGAACAGGCGAAATGAACAAGCGCTATGGCTTTATCTATGTAGATCGAGATAATGCTGGTCATGGAAGCCTCAAACGTAGCAAGAAGAAATCCTTCTACTGGTACAAGGATGTCATTGCCAGCAATGGTGCAAGCATTGAGTAGAGCACATTTGTTCACTATTTTTATAAAATCTTCTCCCTACTTTATAATATGTGAAAAAGAGTTCAATTAGATGGAGCTTTTTGCTATAATGAGGGGAGAAAAATCAGACAGGAGATCGACATGTCAGAACCATTATTTTTACAATCAGTTATGCAAGAAAAAATCTGGGGTGGAACCAAGCTACGTGATGAGTTTGGTTACGACATCCCAAGTGAAAAAATCGGAGAATATTGGGCCATCTCAGCCCATCCAAATGGAGTCTCTAAAGTTGCCAATGGACGCTACCAGGGAACAGACCTAGCTACTTTGTATGCAGAACACCGTGAATTGTTTGGCAATCGTCCTGAGCCTGTATTTCCGCTTTTGACCAAAATCCTCGATGCCAACGACTGGCTCAGCGTCCAAGTCCATCCAGACGATGCATATGGGTTAGAACATGAAGGTGAGCTAGGTAAAACAGAGTGCTGGTACATTATCGCAGCGGACGAAGGTTCAGAAATTATCTACGGTCACAATGCTAAATCAAAAGAAGAACTCCGCCAGCAAATTGAGGACAAGAACTGGGATGCCTTGCTTACCAAAGTACCTGTTAAGGCTGGAGATTTCTTCTATGTTCCAAGTGGCACCATGCATGCTATCGGAGCAGGCATCTTGATTCTTGAAACCCAGCAGTCTAGTGACACCACCTATCGTGTCTATGACTTTGACCGTAAGGATGATAATGGTAACTTGCGTGAACTTCACCTTGAAAAATCCATTGATGTCTTGAACATTGGTGAGCCTGCAAATAGCCGTCCTGTAACTGTTAAAGCAGATGATTTGCGTTCCACTCTCCTTGTATCCAATGATTTCTTTGCAGTTTACAAGTGGGAAATTACTGGAAAAGTTGACTTCGAAAAGACAGCTGACTACAGCTTATTCAGTGTCTTAGCTGGTCAAGGTCAGCTTACTGTTGACGGGAAAAACTATCCAATTCAAAAAGGTAGCCACTTTATCCTACCAAGTGATGTAGAAGCTTGGACCTTGGAAGGACAAGATTTGGAATTGATTGTTAGCCATCCATAAAAAAGAAAGGGCTTGAGTTTATTACTCAAGTCCTTTTTGATTACATAAATTGGGCGATGAAAACCACGATGATGATGATTGGAATGATGAAACGAAGAAGGAAGAGCCAGACTTGGAACAGTCCCTGTTTCCATGCTGTTTCATCGAGATGGAGTTCCTCCATTGCAAGAGCCTTTTTAAAGATATAGCCTGTAAAGAGTGAAAGGCAGAGAGCTCCAAATGGCATAAGGAGATTGGAAACCAAGAAGTCCATAGCGTCAAAGAAGGTCTTCCCAAAGATGTGAACATCCGCCATGACACCGTAAGATAGGGCTGAAGGAATTCCAAAGACAAAGGTCAAGATTCCTAAAATGGCACTCCATTTGGCACGTTTGCTGTTGTCCTGATTGGTGATATTGCCCACATTGATTTCCAGCATAACGACAGAAGAAGTGACTGTCGCAAAGAGGAAGAGCAAGAGGAAGAGGATGTAGAAAATGGTTCCAAAAGGCATCTTGTCAAAGAGTTGAGGCAAGACGATAAAGAGCAGGCTCGGTCCTCCTTCAGATTGGATATTGAAGGCTGACATGGCTGGGAAAATGGCTAGACCCGCCATGATGGATACCGAGATGTTCATGGCTACAATAGAAATTCCTGACTGGACCAGATTGGTTTTCTTATCCAAGTAAGAAGCATAGGTCAGCATGGCTGTAACCCCTAGTGAGAGGGCAAAGAAAGATTGTCCCAGAGCATAGAGGAGACCAGCACTGGTCAGTTTTGAAAAGTCTGGTTTGAGGAAGTAAAGAACCCCTTCCATGGCATTTGGCAAACTGAGAGAGCGTCCGATGATGACGACAAAGATGATAAAGAGCAGAGGCATCATGACTTTCGATGCTCTTTCAATCCCTTTTTGAACACCACGTGATACAATAAAGATGTTCAATAAGATAAAGGCCGCTTGAGCTCCTAGAGCAATGGCTGGATTTGAAATGATTGAAGTAAATAACTGAGCATAATCACCCGTTCCACCAAGTTGGAACAATTTTCCAAACTCAATGCCTAGATAGACTAAAATCCAGCCCCCAATAACACTGTAAAACGATAAAAGGATAAAGAGGGCAAAGGCACCAATCCAACCGATAAAGTTATAATTGCTATTCTTGCCGAGTTTTCCAAAGGTTTTGATAGCTGAAACACCAGCACTTCGGCCGAGGGCAAACTCAGCTAGCAAAAGGGGGAAACCGATTAAAATAGTGGAAATGAGAAAGACCAGTAAAAAGCCTCCTCCACCGTTAGCAGCAGTCATGTAGGGGAATTTCCAAACGGCACCAAGTCCGATGGCTGAACCAGCAGATGCTAGGATAAAGCCCAGTTTAGAACCCCATTGCGATTTTTCAGACATAGTTAAACTCCTAAAATTAGTGTTCCAAAAGAAAAAGCTACTGCCCTTGGCAAATAGCCTCATCAGTACTCAAGATGAGCCTTTCTTTTGATTGATAGACTTGACTATCCTATCATGTTTTCTAAGGTCTGTCAAGAAAACCATTTTCATGTTATGATAAAGTAAAAAATTTCGTAAAAACGCTTGACTCTGACCTGAGGGGAGGGGTTATACTATCAATGTAAGGAGGAAATCATGTACCATATAAAAGAAGCTGCGCAGCTTTCAGGTGTCTCTGTCAAGACCCTGCACCACTACGATAAGATAGGACTTTTGGTTCCTTTAAAGTCGGAAAACGGCTATCGAACCTACAGTCAGGAGGATTTGGAACGCCTTCAGGTCATTCTTTACTACAAATATCTAGGTTTTTCTTTAGAAAAAATAGCAGAGCTATTAAAGGAAGAAAGGACTGATTTATTGCCCCACTTGACTAGACAGTTGGACTATTTGACTCGAGAGAGGGAACATCTGGATACCTTGATTTCAACCTTGCAAAAAACCATTCAAGAACAAAAAGGAGAAAGAGAAATGAGCATTCAAGAGAAATTTGCTGGATTTAACTACCAAGACCATCAAAAATACCACCAAGAGGCGGTAGAGAAATATGGACAAGAAGTGATGGACCAAGCGCTCGAGCGCCAAAAAGGTCACGAAGACGAAGCTACGGCTGCCTTCAACCAAGTCTTTCAAGCATTGGCACACAATCTTCAAGCTGGTCTGCCCGTAAAAGCAACTGAGAACCAAGAGCAAGCAGCCAATCTCTTGCAAGCCATTCGTACCTATGGATTTGACTGCTCAATTGAAGTATTCAGTCATATCGGAAAAGGCTACGTCTATAACCCAGAGTTTAAGGAAAACATTGACAAGTTTGGTTCTGGAACAGCCCAGTACACATCAGATGTGATTTTTCATTATGTCCAAACTCAGACAAAATAAAATCGGAGGAGTGATCTTCCGATTTTTCAACTTTAGAGTTTTTAATCGTAATGCAGACTTCCTGCCACCCAACCACTGCAGAGGGCAGAAGTGATGTTAAAGCCACCTGTGTGGGCGTTGATATCCAGTACCTCACCAGCAAAGTGGAGTCCAGGTACCAGCTTACTTTCCAGAGTTTTAGGATTGATTTCCTTGAGACTGACGCCACCCTTGGTAACAAATGACTTAGCAAGAGACATTTTACCAGTTACAGGAATTTTAAGCCCCTTTATAGACTGGAGAAGTTGTTCGCGTTCCTTTTCAGTCAGTTGTTTGACTTTTTCTGGATAGCCTTGCACAAAAAATTCTGCCAAGCGTTCTGGAAGCAAAGTTTTTAAAGCGTTTTTCAAGGATTTTTCACGATTTTCTTCTAGGAATGCAGCCAAGTCCTTCTCAGAAAGTTGAGGGAAAACATCCAGTGAGAGAACCTCCCCACCCTTGACAAAGCTAGACATACGCAGAGCAGCAGGGCCTGACAAACCAAAGTGGGTAAAGAGCAAATCGTGAGTGATGACATGCTTACCATAGCTTAGGGTCACATCGTCCAGCGAAATACCCTGCAAGGCCTTGTGTGGAAAATCTGTCAATAAAGGACTTTCAGCGGCTTCAAGTTCGGTAATGGTATGTTTAAAATGACGAGCAATCTCATGTCCAAAACCTGTCGAACCAGTGGAAGGATAGGATTTTCCGCCAGTTGTGACAATGAGTTTATCACAAGTGAAGCTTTGGTCTGCGGACTTAAGGACAAACTGGTCGTCTATTTTTTTAACCGAAACAATCTCGGTTTGAGTAGCAACCTGACCACCGAGCTCAGTGATTTTCTTTTCCAAGGCCTCGATTATGGTACGAGACTTGTCACTAGCAGGAAAGACGCGTCCGTGGTCTTCGACCTTAAGTTTAACACCATTTTCTGAAAAAAAGTTGATGATATCATGGTTATCAAACTGGGAGAAGACACTGTATAAAAAGCGTCCGTTCCCAGGTATTCCAGCTAGTAGCTCATCTAGAGTTCCATTGTTGGTGACATTGCAACGTCCCCCACCAGTCCCAGCTAATTTTTTTCCAAGTTTCCGATTTTTTTCTATGAGGAGGGTTTTCTGTCCATAAAAGCTACTGGAAATCGTAGCCATCATGCCAGCAGGACCTCCACCGATGACAATTGTATCAAAATGTTTCATAGCTCTATTGTACCACAAAAAAACAAGAGATGAAGTCACCTCTTGTCAAGAATGCAATTAATCAATTTCATATCCCATCAGCAAACCACCATCTTCTGCATAGAAACTGCAGAGACCAGATGTTGGGAGAATTTTAATATCCGCCTGTGGGAAATTTTCACGGATTCGGTCTGAAAGCTGTTGGCAACATTTCTCGTTATTGCGTTGAGCCATGACAATACGACCGCCAGCATATCCTGCTTTTACTAACTCATCATAGGCGGCTTGAACTGATTTCTTTGAACCTCGCGCTTTTTGTAGCAATTCAAGGGTTCCAGTTTCACTAGCTTCTCCGACCATACGGATATTTAGAAGGCCAACGACCGTACCGATAAGCTTGCTCAAACGGCCGTTCTTCACCAAGTTATCGACTTTAGCTAGGACAAAGAGCAACTTGGTTTTTTCTTGATAGGCATTGATAGCTTCAACCACTTCTTCAAAAGATAAGCCCTGGTCAATCAAGTCATTTAATTTTTCTACGAGCAAGTCAACTTCACCGCCAGCAGACAAACTATCAATCACATGAATCTTAGTATCAGGATGGTCTTCCAGATAAATATTCTTAGCCAGTTGAGCACTATTGTGACTGCCAGAAAGAGTACCTGTGATGGTTACTAGGAAAATGTTTTTTGATCCTTCAAATGCTCGCAAATAATCATCTGGGCTTGGACAAGCTGATTTTGAAGCTTCTGCAGTTGCATACATGGTTTCCATCATTTGGTCAATATCAAGACTGGCATCATCAACAAAAATCTGATCAGCTACTTGAATGGTTAAGGGAACACTTACAAAGGTCGTGTCAATAGCTGGCTTTGCCAGTTGACGATAATCACAACCAGAGTCAGCAATAATCTTCCAAGTCATAGAAATTCTCCATCTTTGTCAGTTATACATTGACAAAGGTTCTGTCTTTTTTTACAATTATATCATGAAAACCCTTGAAACAAAAGCCTTATCTGTCTGTTGTGACAAGTAGAAAGAAAATGTTATGTCTGAACGTAGAATCTCTGAAAAATCTCTTGAAAATCTCAGAAAATCAAACCAAGAATCCAATTTATTAACTAGAGAAGCCATCGAAACAGCCCTCTTGCAGCTCTTGGAAAAAAAGGACTTGACCAAGATTAGTATTTCTGAATTGGTCAAACGTGCAGGCGTTTCGCGTGCGGCTTTTTATCGCAATTATGATTCTAAAGAGGAGATTTTAGAAAGCGTCTTTAAACGAACTGTCCACAATATTATGGAACAGTTGCATCATTATGATTTAAAGACAGACCTTTATCTGGTCTGGGTTCACCTTTTCCGAGAAGCAAGAAAGGAAGCCAGAGTGATTCAACTTGCCTTAGATTACCATCTGGAAAAAATCTTTGTCCAAGCCATGCAGGAATTTCTAGAAAAATACCATGGGAAATCAAAAGGGGTCAGCTCTTATCTTCATTCCTTCTGGAGCTCAGCCATCGTCTCTGTCCTTCTAAAATGGATCAAGGATGGCATGAAGGTACCTGCTGAAAAGATTGCGGACTTAGGTTTACCATTTTTTAAAAAATAGAGAAAAAGGAGAAGAGATATGACTGAAAAAAGACTAGCCTGGGATGAGTATTTTGCAGCTCAAGCCCTACTGATTGCCAATCGTTCCACTTGTAAACGTGCCAAAGTGGGTGCAATTCTGGTTAAGGATAATAAAGTTATTTCCACTGGTTATAATGGTTCGGTGTCAGGTACCGAGCATTGTATTGATCACGAATGTCTGGTCATTGAAGGCCATTGTGTTCGCACCCTTCACGCCGAGGTTAATGCTATCCTTCAAGGTGCAGAACGTGGTGTTCCTAAAGGCTTTACAGCCTATGTGACCCATTTTCCTTGTCTCAACTGTACAAAACAATTGCTGCAGGTCGGTTGCAAGCGTGTGGTTTATATTAACCAGTACCGAATGGATGACTATGCCCAATACCTTTATCAAGAAAAGGGAACAGAATTGACCCATTTACCACTTGAGACAGTACAGGCCGCTCTTAAAGAGGCAGATCTAATGTAAAAATTATCAAAAATAAATGGTTTAGAAAGATTTTTAAACCGTTTTTTGGTATAATAAGAAGAATAAATTGAAAGAAGGAATTCCAAAAATGGGAAAAATTGAAGTTATTAATCATCCACTGATTCAACACAAATTGTCCATCTTGCGTCGTACAGATACTTCTACAAAAGCTTTCCGTGAGCTAGTAGATGAGATTGCAATGTTGATGGGATATGAAGTACTTCGTGATCTTCCACTAGAAGATGTGGAAATCGAAACACCAATCACAAAAACAGTTCAAAAACAATTGGCAGGTAAGAAATTGGCCATCGTTCCAATCTTACGTGCAGGTATCGGGATGGTTGATGGACTCTTGAGCTTGGTTCCAGCTGCTAAGGTTGGTCACATCGGTATGTACCGTGATGAAGAAACGCTTCAACCAGTTGAGTATTTGGTGAAATTGCCTGAAGATATTGACCAACGTCAAATTTTTGTGGTAGACCCAATGTTGGCAACAGGTGGCTCAGCAATCTTGGCTGTTGATTCCCTTAAAAAACGTGGCGCGTCAAATATCAAATTTGTCTGCCTTGTATCTGCACCAGAAGGTGTAAAAGCCCTTCAAGAAGCTCATCCAGATGTAGAAATCTTTACAGCAGCCTTGGATGAACGCTTGAACGAACACGGTTATATCGTTCCAGGTCTTGGGGATGCTGGAGACCGCTTGTTCGGTACGAAATAAAATCGAAAAGAAGAATGAATTGGAAAAGGATTTCCAGTCACGAAGGGAGGTTGAATTTTTGTTTCTGTCTAATGAAAGCAGAGCAAAAATTTGACCTTTTTTGACCTAGATATTATAATAGTCTTATCTTCAGTCATTTGACCAACAAAATTAAAACTCAAAAGGAGAAATAAATGATTCCTGTAGTTATTGAACAAACAAGCCGTGGAGAACGTTCTTACGATATATACTCACGTCTTCTCAAAGACCGCATCATTATGCTGACAGGTCCAGTTGAAGACAACATGGCCAACTCAGTTATTGCCCAATTGCTTTTCTTAGATGCCCAAGATAGTACAAAAGATATTTACCTTTATGTCAATACACCTGGGGGTTCTGTTTCAGCTGGTTTGGCAATCGTTGATACCATGAACTTTATTAAGGCAGATGTCCAAACAATCGTTATGGGGATGGCTGCATCTATGGGGACTGTCATCGCGTCAAGTGGAGCAAAAGGCAAACGTTTCATGCTTCCAAATGCAGAGTATATGATCCACCAACCAATGGGTGGTACAGGTGGTGGTACTCAACAAACCGATATGGCGATTGCTGCAGAACACTTGCTCAAAACTCGTAACATCTTGGAAAAAATCTTGGCTGAAAATTCAGGTCAGTCAATCGAAAAAGTCCATGCAGATGCAGAACGTGATAACTGGATGAGTGCCCAAGAAACACTTGAATATGGCTTTATTGATGAAATCATGGCCAACAATTCATTGAACTAATAATCAAAGAAGGCAAACTCGACTGGGTTTGCTTTTTTTGGTATAATAGGGAGAGATTTCTTAGAAAGAGGATTTACCATGTTTGAAAAAGTCAATCGATCTGGCTTGATTATCTATCTTTACTATAATCGTGATGCCAAAAAACTGCAGGATTATGGAGATATTACCTATCATTCCAAGAAACATCGTTACTTACAGCTTTATGTTCCAACTCAAGAAGTGGAGCAATTGTTCGGGCGCTTGAGCAAGGAAAAATTTATAAAAAAAGTCAGAGTTTGTCATATCCAAGAGCTGGAAACACCCTTTGTGGGCAATCTTTATCGAGAGGAAAACGTTATCATTGAAAAAGTTTAAGAAAAGTGTTGACAATTTTCTGATAATTCGGTATATTCTTAACATGCTATTTATTTAAGAAATAAGGAGACAAAAAAGATGAAGAAAAAATTTGCCCTATCGTTTGTGGCGCTTGCAAGTGTAGCACTTCTTGCAGCCTGTGGAGAAGTGAAGTCTGGAGCGTCAAACGCTGCTGGTAACTCAGTAGATGAAAAGACAATCAAAATCGGATTTAACTTCGAGGAAACTGGTGCCGTAGCAGCCTACGGTACATCTGAACAAAAAGGTGCCCAACTTGCTGTTGATGAAATCAATGCTGCAGGTGGTATCGATGGAAAACAAATCGAAGTAGTCGATAAAGATAACAAATCTGAAACAGCTGAGGCTGCTTCAGTAACAACTAACCTTGTAACTCAATCTAAGGTATCAGCAATCGTAGGACCTGCGACATCTGGTGCAACTGCAGCTGCGGTAGCGAACGCTACAAAAGCAGGTGTTCCGTTGATCTCACCAAGTGCGACTCAAGATGGATTGACTAAAGGTCAAGATTACCTCTTTATCGGAACTTTCCAAGATAGCTTCCAAGGAAAAATTATCTCAAACTATGTTTCTGATAAATTGAAAGCTAAGAAAGTTGTTCTTTACACTGACAATGCCAGCGACTATGCTAAAGGTATTGCCAAAGCCTTCCGTGAAGCTTATAAAGGTGAAATCGTTGCAGATGAAACTTTCGTAGCAGGTGACACAGACTTCCAAGCAGCCCTTACAAAAATGAAAGGGAAAGACTTTGATGCGATCGTTGTTCCTGGTTACTACACTGAAGCTGGTAAAATTGTAAACCAAGCGCGTGGTATGGGAATTGACAAACCAATCGTTGGTGGTGATGGATTCAACGGTGAAGAGTTTGTACAACAAGCAACTGCTGAAAAAGCATCAAACATCTACTTTATCTCAGGCTTCTCAACTACTGTAGAAGTTTCAGCTAAAGCAAAAGCCTTCCTTGACGCATACCGTGCTAAGTACAATGAAGAGCCTTCAACATTTGCAGCCTTGGCTTATGACTCAGTTCACCTTGTAGCAAATGCAGCAAAAGGTGCTAAAAACTCAGGTGAAATCAAGGATAACCTTGCTAAAACAAAAGACTTTGAAGGTGTAACTGGTCAAACAAGCTTCGATGCAGACCACAACACAGTCAAAACTGCTTACATGATGACCATGAACAATGGTAAGGTTGAAGCAGCAGAAGTTGTAAAACCATAATCGAAAAATGTTGAAATAGGGAATGAGCCTCTGACTCACTCCCTGTTTCGGTGTTTAAGAACCTATCAAAAAGTGAGGGAAAACCCTCCAAATTATAAATAGAAAGAGTGAATCTTATGCTCCAACAACTAGTAAATGGTTTGATTCTAGGTAGTGTTTACGCGCTATTAGCCCTAGGATATACCATGGTTTACGGAATTATCAAGCTCATCAACTTCGCCCACGGTGATATTTATATGATGGGAGCCTTTATCGGTTATTTCTTGATTAATTCTTTCCAAATGAATTTTTTTGTAGCGCTTATTGTAGCTATGTTAGCGACAGCCATTCTTGGTGTCGTGATTGAGTTCCTTGCTTACCGACCTTTGCGTCATTCTACTCGTATTGCTGTTTTGATTACAGCTATTGGGGTTTCTTTCCTATTGGAGTATGGCATGGTCTATCTGGTTGGTGCCAATACTCGTGCCTTCCCTCAAGCGATTCAAACAGTTCGCTATGATTTGGGACCAGTTAGCCTAACAAACGTGCAGTTAATGATTTTGGCCATTTCTTTGATTTTGATGATTTTGTTACAAGTCATTGTCCAAAAGACTAAGATGGGGAAAGCCATGCGTGCGGTATCCGTAGATAGCGATGCGGCGCAATTGATGGGGATCAATGTAAACCGTACTATCAGCTTTACCTTCGCTTTGGGTTCAGCTCTTGCGGGTGCGGCTGGTGTTCTGATTGCCCTCTATTATAACTCTCTTGAGCCTTTGATGGGGGTTACTCCAGGTCTTAAGTCTTTCGTTGCCGCTGTACTTGGTGGTATCGGAATCATTCCTGGTGCGGCTCTTGGTGGTTTTGTGATTGGTCTATTGGAAACCTTTGCGACAGCCTTTGGAATGTCAGACTTCCGTGATGCCATTGTTTATGGAATTTTGTTGTTGATCTTGATTGTTCGCCCAGCTGGTATCCTTGGTAAAAATGTGAAAGAGAAGGTGTAAACGATGAAGGAAAATTTAAAAGTTAATATTCTATGGTTACTCCTTTTGTTAGCTGGCTATGGCTTGATTAGTGTACTGGTTTCAGTTGGGGTACTCAACCTATTCTATGTACAGATTTTACAACAAATTGGAATTAATATTATTTTGGCTGTTGGTCTCAACTTAATCGTTGGTTTTTCAGGACAATTTTCACTTGGTCATGCTGGTTTCATGGCGATTGGTGCCTATGCAGCAGCTATTATTGGTTCTAAATCACCAACCTACGGTGCCTTCTTTGGAGCCATGCTGATAGGTGCTTTGCTTTCAGGAGCAGTTGCCTTACTTGTCGGAATTCCAACCTTGCGCTTGAAGGGGGATTATCTTGCGGTAGCGACTCTTGGGGTTTCTGAAATTATCCGTATCTTTATCATCAATGGTGGAAGCCTTACAAATGGTGCAGCAGGTATCTTGGGAATTCCTAACTTTACAACTTGGCAAATGGTTTACTTCTTTGTCGTGATTACAACCATTGCAACCTTGAACTTCTTGCGTAGTCCAATTGGTCGTTCAACCCTTTCCGTTCGTGAGGATGAAATCGCTGCTGAGTCAGTTGGGGTTAATACGACTAAAATTAAAATCATCGCCTTTGTCTTTGGTGCTATTACTGCAAGTATTGCAGGGTCACTTCAGGCAGGATTTATCGGTTCAGTTGTACCGAAAGATTACACTTTCATCAACTCAATCAACGTATTGATCATTGTTGTATTTGGTGGACTTGGTTCAATTACAGGTGCAATCGTTTCAGCTATTGTCCTTGGAATTTTGAATATGCTTCTCCAAGATGTTGCTAGCGTGCGTATGATTATCTACGCTTTGGCCTTGGTATTGGTAATGATTTTCAGACCTGGTGGACTTCTTGGAACATGGGAATTAAGCCTATCACGTTTCTTTAAAAAATCTAAAAAGGAGGAACAAAACTAATGGCATTACTTGAAGTAAAACAGTTAACCAAACATTTTGGCGGTCTAACAGCTGTTGGAGATGTGACTCTTGAATTGAACGAAGGGGAACTGGTTGGACTAATCGGTCCAAATGGAGCTGGTAAAACCACCCTTTTCAACCTTTTGACGGGTGTTTATGAGCCAAGTGAGGGAACGGTTACCCTTGATGGTCACCTTTTGAATGGAAAGTCACCTTATAAGATTGCTTCTCTGGGACTTGGACGTACTTTCCAAAATATTCGTCTTTTTAAAGATTTAACAGTTTTAGACAATGTTTTGATTGCCTTTGGCAACCATCACAAACAACATGTTTTTGCTAGTTTCTTACGCTTACCAGCTTTTTACAAGAGTGAAAAAGAATTAAAGGCTAAAGCCTTGGAATTGCTGAAAATTTTTGATTTAGATGGTGATGCAGAAACGCTTGCTAAAAATCTTGCCTACGGACAACAACGTCGTTTAGAAATTGTTCGTGCCCTCGCTACGGAACCTAAAATTCTCTTTTTAGATGAACCAGCCGCAGGTATGAACCCACAGGAAACAGCTGAATTGACTGAGTTAATTCGTCGTATCAAAGATGAATTTAAGATTACGATTATGCTGATTGAACACGATATGAATCTGGTCATGGAAGTAACAGAACGTATCTACGTACTTGAATATGGTCGTTTGATTGCTCAGGGAACTCCAGACGAAATTAAGACCAATAAACGCGTTATCGAAGCTTATCTAGGAGGTGAAGCCTAATGTCTATGTTAAAAGTTGATAATCTTTCTGTGCATTACGGTATGATCCAAGCAGTCCGTGATGTAAGCTTTGAAGTGAATGAAGGAGAAGTAGTTTCCCTTATCGGTGCCAATGGTGCAGGTAAGACAACCATTCTCCGTACCTTGTCTGGTTTGGTTAGACCGAGTTCAGGAAAGATTGAATTTTTAGGTCAAGAAATCCAAAAAATGCCGGCTCAGAAAATTGTAGCAGGTGGCCTTTCACAAGTACCAGAAGGACGCCACGTCTTCCCTGGCTTGACCGTCTTGGAAAATCTAGAAATGGGAGCTTTCTTAAAGAAAAATCGTGAAGAAAATCAAGCTAACTTGAAAAAAGTTTTCTCACGCTTTCCTCGTCTTGAAGAACGGAAGAACCAAGATGCAGCCACTCTTTCAGGGGGGGAACAACAAATGCTTGCCATGGGACGCGCTCTTATGTCAACACCAAAACTTCTTCTCTTAGATGAACCATCAATGGGACTTGCCCCAATCTTTATTCAAGAGATCTTTGATATCATTCAAGATATTCAGAAACAAGGAACAACCGTCCTCTTGATTGAACAAAATGCCAATAAAGCACTCGCAATCTCTGACCGAGGATATGTACTGGAAACAGGAAAAATCGTACTTTCAGGAACAGGAAAAGAACTCGCCTCATCAGAAGAAGTCAGAAAAGCATATCTGGGTGGCTAAAAAGGTCCGGGGGACCTTTTTAGTCGGCAGATAGAGATTGCGAAGTAATCATCGCATAGTCTGAGAGACTAGTTTAGGTTGCAAATGAAGATTACGAAGTAATCTTCATTATAGTCCGGGGGACCTTTTTAGTCGGTGGATGAAGATTGCGAAGCAATTATCATCTGCACTGGAAGGTTAGATTCTGATAATTGAAATAAAATCGAATGAAGCGTATCTACCCTTCATTCAGGGAGCTCAATTTTAGAGCTCTTTTTGCTAGCTTATTCATACTTTTCTGAATTTTGAAAAAGAAATGTAAGCGTTTGATAGATTTACAAAAAGATTGTATAATAGGGATAAGAATAGAAAAGGAGAAGTCTCATGGCAGTTAAAGATTTTATGACCCGCAAGGTAGTTTATATTAGTCCAGATACAACAGTATCTCATGCAGCAGATTTAATGAGAGAGCAAGGATTGCACCGCTTGCCTGTTATCGAAAATGATCAATTAGTTGGTTTGGTGACTGAGGGAACCATTGCACAAGCAAGTCCATCAAAAGCAACAAGTCTTTCTATCTATGAGATGAATTATCTTCTAAATAAGACAAAAGTAAAAGATGTCATGATTCGCGATGTTGTCACTGTTTCAGGCTATGCGAGTCTAGAGGATGCAACTTATCTGATGTTGAAAAATAAGATTGGTATTCTTCCTGTCGTAGATAATCATCAAGTATACGGAGTTATTACGGACCGTGACGTTTTCCAAGCCTTTCTTGAAATTGCTGGTTATGGTGAAGAAGGAATTCGTGTGCGCTTTGTTACGGAAAACGAAGTTGGCGTTCTTGGAAAAATTGTTTCTTTGATTGTAGAAGAAAATTTGAATATCTCTCATACAGTCAATATTCCGCGTAAGGATGGTAAGGTGATTATCGAAGTTCAAATTGATGGTTCAGTTGATTTGATAGCATTAAAGCAAAAATTTGAAGCTGAAAATATTCAAGTGGAAGAGATTAGTCGTACTTCTGCGAAAGTTTTATAAGAAGGGAAGCCGAAAGGCTTCTTTTTTCATGAAAAGAGGAGTAGAGCAAAAGATGGAAAGAAATGATAAAATATGCTATAATGAAATAATGTAAAAAAGGAGTATTTATGGACATTTCAGTAATTCGTCAGAAAATTGACGCAAATCGTGAAAAATTAGCTTCTTTCAGGGGGTCTCTTTGACCTCGAAGGTTTAGAGGAAGAGATTGCTATCTTGGAAAACAAGATGACAGAACCTGATTTTTGGAACGATAATATCGCGGCCCAAAAAACGTCGCAAGAATTAAATGAATTAAAAAACACATACAACACCTTCCACAAAATGGAAGAGTTGCAGGATGAAGTCGAAATTTTATTAGACTTTTTAGCTGAAGATGAGTCGGTTCATGAAGAATTGGTAACGCAGTTATCCGAACTTGATAAGATGATGACCAGTTACGAGATGACCTTGCTCTTGTCAGAACCTTATGACCATAATAATGCGATTTTGGAAATCCATCCAGGATCCGGTGGTACTGAGGCTCAGGACTGGGGTGATATGTTGCTTCGTATGTATACTCGCTATGGAAATGCTAAAGGCTTTAAAGTGGAAGTATTAGATTACCAAGCAGGAGATGAAGCTGGTATCAAGTCAGTAACCTTATCATTTGAAGGACCTAATGCCTATGGTCTTCTCAAATCAGAAATGGGTGTTCACCGCTTGGTGCGAATTTCACCATTTGACTCTGCTAAACGTCGCCATACCTCTTTCACATCTGTAGAAGTAATGCCAGAATTGGATGATACCATTGAAGTGGAAATCCGTGAAGATGATATCAAGATGGATACCTTTCGTTCAGGTGGAGCTGGTGGACAAAACGTCAATAAAGTTTCAACAGGTGTGCGTTTAACACATATTCCTACTGGGACTGTTGTCCAGTCAACGGTCGATCGTACCCAGTATGGAAATAGAGATCGTGCCATGAAGATGTTGCAGGCTAAGCTCTATCAAATGGAGCAAGAAAAGAAAGCTGCGGAAGTTGATTCCCTCAAGGGTGAGAAAAAGGAAATCACATGGGGAAGCCAAATCCGTTCATATGTTTTCACGCCTTATACTATGGTAAAAGATCATCGAACTAGTTTTGAAGTTGCGCAGGTAGATAAGGTTATGGATGGAGACCTAGATGGTTTTATCGATGCTTATCTCAAGTGGCGAATCAGCTAAGATAGAAAGGAACTCACATGTCAATCATTGAAATGAGAGATGTCGTCAAAAAATACGACAACGGAACGACTGCCCTACGTGGTGTTTCGGTCAGCATTCAACCAGGAGAATTTGCCTATATCGTAGGTCCGTCAGGAGCTGGGAAATCAACCTTTATTCGTTCTTTGTATCGCGAAGTAAAAATCGAAAAAGGAAGCTTATCTGTTGCTGGTTTTAATCTAGTTAAAATAAAAAAGAAAGATGTCCCTCTCCTACGTCGTAGTGTTGGTGTTGTCTTCCAAGATTATAAACTGTTACCAAAGAAAACCGTTTATGAAAATATTGCCTATGCAATGGAGGTAATTGGAGAAAGTCGCCGTAATATCAAAAAACGGGTTATGGAAGTTTTAGACTTGGTTGGATTGAAGCATAAGGTTCGTTCTTTCCCAAATGAACTTTCAGGGGGAGAACAACAGCGTATTGCGATAGCGCGTGCTATTGTAAATAATCCCAAAGTATTGATTGCGGACGAACCAACAGGAAACTTGGACCCAGATAATTCATGGGAAATTATGAACTTGCTGGAACGCATCAATCTCCAAGGTACAACTGTCTTGATGGCTACCCACAACAGTCAGATTGTAAATACCTTGCGCCACCGTGTCATTGCCATTGAAAATGGCCGTGTCGTTCGTGACGAAGCTAAAGGAGAATATGGATACGATGATTAGTAGATTTTTTCGTCATTTATTTGAATCATTAAAAAGTTTGAAACGAAATGGCTGGATGACAGTAGCTGCTGTCAGTTCAGTTATGATTACTTTGACCTTGGTTGCAATATTTGCATCTGTTATCTTTAATACGGCTAAACTAGCTACAGATATCGAAAATAATGTCCGAGTAATGGTATACATTCGTAAGGACGTAGCTGATAATAGTGAGACTATTGAAAAAGAAGGTCAAACTGTTACAAATAACGACTACCATAAGGTATATGATGCTTTAAAAGGTATGTCAACCGTTAAAAGTGTTACTTTTTCAAGTAAAGAAGAACAATACGAAAAATTAACTGAGACAATGGGGGATAACTGGAAAATCTTTGATGGTGACGCCAATCCTCTCTATGATGCATATATCGTTGATACCAATACACCAAGTGATGTAAAGACAGTAGCAGAAGAGGCTAAAAAAATCGAAGGTGTGTCAGAAGTTCAAGATGGTGGTGCTAATACAGAACGCTTGTTTAAGTTAGCCTCATTTATTCGTGTCTGGGGACTAGTTATTGCGGGCCTCTTGATTTTCATTGCGGTGTTCTTGATTTCTAATACTATACGTATCACCATTATTTCACGAAGCCGTGAAATTCAAATCATGCGTTTAGTAGGTGCTAAGAATGGCTATATCCGCGGACCTTTCTTGCTTGAAGGTGCCTTTATTGGTTTACTTGGAGCAACACTTCCATCAGTTCTGGTATTTATTGTCTATAAAATGGTTTACCAATCGGTTAATAAGTCATTGGTTGGTCAGAACCTTTCAATGATATCACCAGAAGTATTCAGTCCACTGATGATTGCCTTATTATTTGTGATTGGAATTTTTATCGGTTCAATCGGATCAGGAATTTCTATGCGCCGATTCCTGAAAATCTAAAATAAAATAGAAGTATATTTGAGGAGGTTTTAATATCTCCTTTTTTACTACAAAAATTTTAGAAAAAAGTCTAATTTTTTTTATAAAAGCCTTTACAAAAAAAATTAAAGTGGTATAATTGAATTATAGAAAGTGCAAACGTTTTCGTAAAACGTTTGCCTAAATAAAAATAAAGGAGATTTGAATGATGAAAGATACATTCAAAAATGTCTTGTCTTTCGAGTTTTGGCAAAAATTCGGTAAGGCTTTGATGGTGGTTATCGCGGTTATGCCGGCTGCTGGTTTGATGATTTCAATCGGTAAGTCTATCGTAATGATTAACCCAACTTTTGCACCACTTGTAGTTACAGGTGGAATTCTTGAGCAAATTGGTTGGGGGGTTATCGGTAACCTTCACATTTTGTTTGCCCTAGCAATTGGAGGAAGCTGGGCTAAAGAACGTGCTGGTGGTGCTTTCGCCGCTGGTCTTGCCTTCATCTTGATTAACCGTATCACTGGTACAATCTTTGGTGTATCAGGCGATATGTTGAAAAATCCAGATGCTATGGTAACTACTTTCTTTGGTGGTTCAATCAAAGTTGCTGATTACTTCATTAGTGTTCTTGAAGCTCCAGCATTGAACATGGGTGTGTTTGTAGGGATTATCTCAGGTTTTGTAGGGGCAACTGCTTACAATAAATACTACAACTTCCGTAAACTTCCTGATGCACTTTCATTCTTCAACGGGAAACGTTTCGTACCATTTGTAGTTATTCTTCGTTCAGCAATCGCTGCAATTCTACTTGCTGCCTTCTGGCCAGTAGTTCAAACAGGTATCAATAGCTTTGGTATCTGGATTGCCAACTCACAAGAAACTGCTCCAATCCTTGCACCATTCTTGTATGGTACTTTGGAACGTTTGCTCTTGCCATTTGGTCTTCACCATATGTTGACTATCCCAATGAACTACACAGCTCTTGGTGGTACTTATGACATTTTAACTGGTGCAGCTAAAGGTACTCAAGTATTTGGTCAAGACCCACTATGGCTTGCATGGGTAACAGACCTTGTTAACCTTAAAGGTACAGATGCAAGTCACTACCAACAATTGTTAGATACTGTTCATCCAGCTCGTTTCAAAGTTGGACAAATGATCGGTTCATTCGGTATCTTGATGGGTGTCGTTGTTGCTATCTACCGTAATGTTGATGCTGACAAGAAACATAAATACAAAGGTATGATGATTGCAACAGCTCTTGCAACATTCTTGACAGGGGTTACTGAACCAATCGAATACATGTTCATGTTTGTAGCAACACCTATGTATCTTGTTTACTCACTTGTTCAAGGTGCTGCCTTCGCTATGGCTGACGTCGTAAACCTACGTGTCCACTCATTCGGTTCAATTGAATTCTTGACTCGTACACCACTAGCAATTAATGCTGGTATCGGTATGGATATCGTTAACTTCGTTTGGGTAACTGTTCTCTTTGCTGTAATCATGTACTTTATCGCAAACTTCATGATTCAAAAATTCAACTACGCAACTCCAGGACGTAACGGAAACTACGAAACTGCTGAAGGTTCAGAAGAAGCTAGCAGTGAAGTGAAAGTTGCAGCAGGTTCTCAAGCTGTAAACATTATCAACCTTCTTGGTGGACGTGCAAACATCGTTGATGTTGATGCATGTATGACTCGTCTTCGTGTAACTGTTAAAGATGCAGATAAAGTAGGAAATGCAGAGCAATGGAAAGCAGAAGGAGCTATGGGTCTTGTCATGAAAGGACAAGGGGTTCAAGCTATCTACGGTCCAAAAGCTGACGTGTTGAAATCTGATATCCAAGATATCCTTGATTCAGGTGAAATCATTCCTGAAACTCTTCCAAGCCAAATGACTGAAGCACAACAAAACACTGTTCACTTCAAAGGTCTTACTGAGGAAGTTTACTCAGTAGCAGACGGTCAAGTTGTTGCTTTGGAACAAGTAAAAGATCCAGTATTTGCTCAAAAAATGATGGGTGACGGATTTGCTGTAGAACCTGCAAATGGAAACATTGTATCTCCAGTTTCAGGTACTGTATCAAGTATCTTCCCTACAAAACATGCTCTTGGTCTTGTGACTGAAGCAGGCCTTGAAGTACTTGTTCACATTGGTTTGGACACAGTAAGTCTCGAAGGAAAACCATTTACAGTTCATGTTGCTGAAGGACAAAAAGTTGCAGCAGGTGATCTTCTTGTCACAGCTGACTTGGATGCTATCCGTGCAGCAGGTCGTGAAACTTCTACAGTGGTTGTCTTCACAAATGCTGAAGCTATTAAATCAGTTAAATTAGAACAAACAGGTTCTCTTGCAGCTAAAACAGCAGTTGCTAAAGTAGAATTGTAATACACTTGAGGTTGGAAGCTGTTTTCCAACCTCTTGTTTTGGGAGAAAAGCATGAAATTTTTAACACTCAATACTCATAGCTGGATGGAAAAAGAAGCTGAGGAAAAATTCCAGCTCTTGCTTGAAGATATTCTTGATAAAGACTATGATTTGATATGTTTACAAGAAATCAATCAGGAGATTACTTCACCAGAGGTGGAGGTTAATGACCTTTATCAAGCTTTGCCAGCAGCTGAGCCTATTCACCAAGACCATTATGTTAGACTTTTGGTTGAAAAGTTGTCAGAGCAAGGGAAAGATTACTACTGGACTTGGGCCTATAACCATATTGGTTATGACCGCTACCATGAAGGTGTGGCTATCTTGTCTAAAACACATATTGAAGCAAGAGAAATTTTGGTTTCAGATGTGGATGATCCAACAGACTATCATACTCGTCGTGTTGCCTTGGCTGAAACTGTAGTTGATGGTAAGGAGATTGCAGTTGCCAGTGTCCACCTTTCTTGGTGGGATAAAGGTTTCCAAGAAGAATGGGAACGATTTGAGGCTGTATTGAAAGAATTGAACAAGCCCCTTTTACTAGCTGGAGATTTTAACAATCCAGCAGGTCAGGAAGGTTACCAAGCTATTTTAGCTAGTCCATTAGGCTTACAAGACGCTTTTGAAGTCGCTAAAGAGAAAAGCGGTAGCTATACCGTTCCACCAGAAATTGATGGCTGGAAAGGGAACACTGAACCCCTTCGAATCGACTATGTTTTTACTACCAAGGAGTTAACAGTGGAAAATTTACATGTCGTATTTGATGGTAACAAGAGTCCACAAGTTAGTGATCACTATGGCTTGAATGCTATTTTAAACTGGAAATAATAACTGATACTCTTCGAAAATCTCTTCAAACCACGTCAACGTCGCCTTGCCGTACTCAAGTACAGCCTGCGGCTAGTTTCCTAGTTTGCTCTTTGATTTTCATTGAGTATGAAAAGAGGTTGGAATTATAACATTCCAGCCTTTTTCTGACTAGAAAAGCTACTGGAAATAGCCTAAATAAGTGAGACTACTGAAATGGAATAAAATATGGTATAATTGATAAGATAGATAGAATCGAGGATATTATGTCATTTACGAAATTTCAATTTAAAAACTATATTAGAGAAGCCTTGGAGGAGTTGAAATTTACAACTCCAACAGAGGTGCAAGACAAGTTGATTCCTATTGTTTTGGCAGGTCGTGACCTAGTCGGTGAATCAAAAACAGGTTCGGGTAAGACTCACACTTTCCTATTGCCGATTTTCCAGCAATTAGATGAAACCAGCGATAGTGTTCAAGCAGTCATTACTGCACCGAGCCGTGAATTAGCTACTCAAATTTACCAAGCAGCCCGTCAGATTGCAGCCCACTCAGAGGTAGAAATTCGTGTGGTTAATTATGTGGGTGGTACAGATAAGGCTCGCCAGATTGACAAATTGGCAAGTAACCAGCCTCATATTGTTATCGGAACGCCTGGCCGTATTTATGACTTAGTTAAGTCTGGTGACCTAGCTATTCACAAGGCTAAGACCTTTGTGGTCGATGAGGCAGATATGACCTTGGATATGGGATTCTTGGAAACTGTTGATAAGATTGCTGGAAGCCTTCCAAAAGACTTGCAATTCATGGTCTTCTCAGCGACTATCCCACAAAAACTGCAACCATTCTTGAAAAAATACTTGTCAAATCCTGTTATGGAGAAAATCAAGACCAAAACGGTCATTTCTGATACCATTGATAATTGGTTGATTTCTACAAAGGGACGTGACAAGAATGCTCAAATTTACCAGTTAACTCAGTTGATGCAACCGTATTTGGCAATGATTTTTGTTAATACTAAAACGCGTGCTGATGAATTGCATTCATATCTGACTGCTCAAGGCTTGAAGGTGGCAAAAATCCATGGGGATATTGCCCCTCGTGAGCGCAAACGTATCATGAACCAGGTGAAAAATCTGGATTTTGAGTATATTGTCGCAACAGATTTGGCAGCGCGTGGAATTGACATTGAAGGTGTCAGCCATGTCATCAATGATGCCATTCCGCAAGATTTGTCTTTCTTTGTGCACCGAGTTGGTCGTACTGGACGAAACGGCTTACCAGGTACTGCTATTACCCTTTATCAGCCAAGTGATGACTCGGATATCCGTGAGTTGGAGAAATTGGGAATCAAGTTTACTCCTAAAATGGTCAAAGACGGGGAATTTCAGGATACTTATGACCGTGATCGTCGTGCCAACCGTGAGAAAAAACAAGATAAACTTGATATCGAAATGATTGGTTTGGTTAAAAAGAAAAAGAAAAAAGTCAAACCAGGTTATAAGAAGAAAATTCAATGGGCGGTTGATGAAAAGCGCCGCAAAACCAAACGCGCTGAAAATCGTGCTCGCGGTCGTGCAGAGCGTAAAGCAAAACGCCAAACATTTTAATAGTAATTGTTGGAGTACTGAGCTCCAACTTTTTCTATTTATGATAACGAACTATCTAAACAGAAACACTACATTAAAGACTGCAAATTGCGGTGAAAAATGGTATAATGATAAAGTTATATAGTCCCGATAAGATGGTAGGTAGTTATCACTAAGAGTTTTCCTATCAGTACTTTGTAACTCTATAACACTATTTTTAAGGGGGGACATTTTTATGTCAGAACGTAAATTATTCACGTCTGAATCTGTATCTGAGGGGCATCCAGATAAGATTGCAGACCAAATTTCAGATGCGATTTTGGATGCTATTTTAGCTAAGGATCCAGAAGCGCACGTTGCTGCTGAGACAGCTGTATATACTGGTTCTGTTCACGTTTTTGGTGAAATTTCTACAAATGCCTATGTGGATATTAACCGTGTGGTTCGTGATACCATTGCAGAGATTGGCTATACCAATACCGAGTATGGATTTTCTGCAGAGACTGTAGGAGTACATCCATCTTTGGTGGAACAATCTCCTGACATTGCTCAAGGTGTTAACGAAGCCTTGGAGGTTCGTGGGAATGCAGACCAAGATCCGCTTGACTTGATTGGCGCTGGTGACCAAGGGCTCATGTTTGGATTTGCAGTGGATGAAACAGAAGAGCTCATGCCATTGCCAATCTCACTCAGTCATAAATTGGTTCGTCGTCTGGCAGAACTTCGCAAGTCTGGTGAAATCAGCTATCTTCGCCCAGATGCTAAATCACAAGTTACAGTTGAGTATGATGAAAATGACCGTCCAGTACGTGTGGACACAGTTGTTATTTCAACTCAGCACGATCCAGAAGTCAGCAACGAACAAATTCACAATGATGTCATTAATAAGGTTATCAAAGAGGTTATTCCAGCCTCTTACTTGGATGAGCAAACAAAATTCTTCATCAATCCTACTGGTCGTTTTGTAATCGGTGGACCTCAAGGGGACTCAGGTTTGACTGGTCGTAAGATTATCGTGGATACTTATGGTGGCTACTCTCGTCACGGTGGTGGTGCCTTCTCTGGTAAAGATGCGACTAAGGTGGACCGTTCTGCGTCATATGCGGCTCGCTATATTGCCAAGAATATCGTTGCAGCAGGTCTTGCTAAGAAAGCAGAAGTGCAATTAGCTTATGCTATCGGTGTTGCGCAACCCGTCTCTGTTCGTATCGATACCTTTGGTACAGGAACAGTAGCTGAAAGCAAGCTTGAAAAAGCAGTCCGTCAAATCTTTGACCTTCGCCCTGCAGGAATTATCCAAATGCTGGACCTCAAGCGCCCAATTTACCGTCAAACAGCGGCTTATGGACACATGGGACGTACAGATATTGATCTTCCATGGGAACGTTTGGATAAGGTAGATGCTTTGAAAGAAGCAGTAAAATAAGATTTTAAGAGGGAGTTCCCCTCTTTTTAATATACTATTTCCTCTAAAATAATTGAAATTATAGCCTGAATTTGATATGATATCTCTATGGATAAAAGTAGAGCAAAACGTGTTGAGCACGATAAAAAGAGAATCGGTTTAATAGCCCTGGTAGCTATCTTTTCGGTAAGTATTTGTGTCCTTGGTTCAATGATTGGATACAAAGTATATACAAAGCAAAGTTTTGAACAAAGGATTGAATCTCTCAAAAAAGAGAAAGATGATCAATTAAGTGAGGGAAATCAGAAAGATCATTTTCGTAAGGGACAAGCAGAAGTAATTGCCTATTATCCTCTCCAAGGGGAGCAAGTGATTTCATCTGTAAAAGAAATCATGACACAGGATATTAAAGACAATCTAGAGGATAAGGAAAATCTGGTTTTTTATTATACGGAGAAACAGGATTCGACTATGAAAGGGATTGTCAACCGAAGCGTGATGAAACAAGTCTATGATTTAACTTCGTCAAAAGTTGAAGAGACTGAAAAAACTAGTCTGGCAAAAGTACATTTGACAGAAGATGGTAAACCTTTTACACTTAATCAATTATTTTCAGATCCTAGTAAAGCTAAAGAGCAGTTGTTAAAAGAAATCACCTCTTTCTTACAGGAAAAGAAATTGGAGCAAGAAAAGATTGATCAGATTGTTAAAGGTTTCTCTGACCAAGACTTGTCTGCATGGAATTTTGATTACAAGGATAGTCAGATTATCCTTTATCCAAGTCAGTCAGTTGAAAATCTAGACGAGATTGCCCTGCCAGTATCTAGTTTCTTTGAAGTTATTCAGTCCTCTTATTTATTAGATAAGGATGCAGAGCTATATAAGGCTTATTATGAAAAGAAAAATCGTAAAGTAGTGGCCTTGACTTTTGATGATGGACCAAATCCTACGACGACAAATCAAGCATTAGATACTCTTTCTAAGTATGGTATCAAGGCAACTTTCTTTGTTTTAGGTAAGAATGTTTCTGGAAATGAAGAGATTTTGAAACGCATGAAAGCAGATGGTCATGTTATTGGAAACCATAGTTGGAGTCATCCAGTGCTTTCAAAACTTTCCCTTGATGAAGCTAAAAAACAAATTACTGATACTGAGGATGCGCTAACTAAAGTGTTGGGTTCTAGTTCCAAACTCATGCGTCCGCCTTATGGAGCCATTACAGACGACATTCGCAATAGCTTAGATTTGAGCTTTATTATGTGGGATGTAGATAGTCTGGACTGGAAGAGTAAGAATGAAGCATCTATTTTGACAGAAATTCAGCGTGAAGTTAAGAATGGTTCTATTATTCTCATGCATGATATCCATGCTGAAACAGTGAATGCTTTACCAAAGGTCATTGACTATTTGAAAGGTCAGGGCTATGACTTTGTGACCGTACCAGATTTGTTAGATTCTCGTCTTAAAGCTCACCAGCTTTACTACGACCGTGATCAATAATACACAAAATCTAAAGAGATAAGTTTTCTTTGAAAATTTGGCTCTTTGGATTTTCTTCTAATTTAGAAAGGAAAAATAATGAAATCTTATACTTTAAACAATGGTGTTACAATTCCAGTACTGGGATTTGGAACCTGGAAAGCTGAAAATGGAGAGATTGCATACCAAGCAGTTTTAGAGGCTTTAAAGGCAGGCTATCGCCATATCGATACTGCGGCCATCTATAAAAACGAAGAAAGCGTTGGTCGTGCCATTCAAGATAGTGGCGTTCCGCGTGAGGAAATTTTTGTAACCAGCAAACTCTGGAATACAAATCACAACTATGAGCAAGCTCGTCAGGCTTTTGAAGAGTCTTTAGAGAAGCTGGGCTTGGATTATTTGGATCTGTATTTGATTCATTGGCCAAATCCAAAACCACTCAGAGAAAATAACCACTGGAAAATCCGAAATTCAGAAGTTTGGAGAGCGATGGAAGACCTCTATCAAGAAGGAAAAATCCGTGCTATTGGAGTTAGTAATTTCCTTCCCCATCATTTGGATGCCTTGCTTGAAACAGCAAAAATTCTTCCAGCGGTCAATCAAATCCGCTTGGCGCCAGGCGTGTATCAAGAGGAAGTCGTAGCTTACTGTAGAGAAAAAGGAATTTTATTGGAAGCTTGGGGACCTTTTGGTCAGGGAGAACTATTTGATAGTAAGGAAGTCCAAGAAATCGCAGCAAATCATGGAAAGTCTGTTGCTCAGATAGCCTTGGCCTGGAGCTTGGTAGAAGGATTTTTACCACTTCCGAAATCTGTCACAGCATCTCGTATTCAGGCTAATCTTGATTGTTTTGAAATTGAACTGAGTCATGAGGAGAGAGAAACTTTAAAAACAATTGCTGTTCAGTCTGGTGCTCCACGAGTTGATGATATGGATTTCTAGAAAATCATAAAAAAATTGTACATTGTTCTAATTTTTGATATAATAGTCAGCAGGAAAGAAAGTCTTATGGCGTTCTTCAAGCGAGCTTGGGATAGTGGGAGCCAAGTAGGGCAAAATAAAGAGCTGGCGCTTTCTGTAGTATTTTCAAAAACAATGAAGTAATAAATTAGGGTGGAACCGCGTTTTTGACGCCCCTAGGTTAAATCAACCTAGGATTGTCGGACGCGGTTCTTTCGCTTATTCAGTCTATTATGTGAAAGAAAGGAGAGACGTGGAAAACCTTTATCTTGTAAAAGACGATAGTCAACTAGCTACATTTCGTGATTTTGTAGTAAGAAATACTGAAAAGTTGAAAGATTATCAATCTTTTTTAAAGAATGAACTTGCAGTCTGTGATTTACCGCAAGCCATTATTTGGTCAAGTTTTAATGCTGCTACACAGATTATTAGGGAAAGTGCAGTTCCAGCCTATACAAATAATAGACGAATGGTTATGACGCCTGATTTAGCTGTTTGGAAAGAGTTGTATTTGTATCAGTTGATGGACTACGAGTGTTCTCAGCAAACTCAAGCAATAGAAAGTCACTATCATTCTTTATCTGAAAATTTCCTCTTACAGATTGTAGGACATGAGTTAGCTCATTGGTCGGAGCATTTTTTAGATGATTTTGATGGTTACGACTCTTATATATGGTTCGAAGAGGGGATGGTTGAATATATTAGTCGCAAGTATTTCTTGACAGAAGAGGAATTTCAAGCGGAAAAAATTTGTAATCAATCTCTTGTAGAACTTTTTCAGAAGAAGTATGGTTGGCATTCATTGAATGATTTTGGTTCTTCGACTTATGATAAGAACTATGCAAGTATTTTTTACGAATACTGGCGTAGTTTTTTGACAATAGATAAGTTGGTAGAAAATCTAGGTAGTGTACAAGCGGTCTTCGATTCTTATCATTTATGGGCAAATACAGATAAAACTCTACCCTTGTTAAATTGGTTTGTTCAGCAGAAATTAATTGAAAAAGAAATATAAAAACTAAAGGAGTAAACAATGTCTAAGAAATTAACATTTCACTGCGTCAGTGGCAGAGACCTCCTTACAGTCGGATTGCCCTACGCTCAGCACTAGAGTGCTAAGCTAGACGCAGTACTAACTCGTCTTGTCTAGTAAGATCGACTAGGCAGACTCGTGTCGCAAGTAATTTATAGAAAAAGGAGTAAACAATGTCTAAAAAATTGACTTTCCAGGAAATCATTCTTACTTTGCAACAATTTTGGAATGACCAAGGTTGTATGCTTATGCAGGCTTATGACAATGAAAAAGGTGCAGGAACCATGAGTCCGTACACTTTCCTTCGTGCTATCGGACCTGAGCCATGGAATGCGGCTTATGTAGAGCCATCACGTCGTCCTGCTGATGGTCGTTACGGGGAAAATCCTAACCGTCTTTACCAACACCACCAATTCCAAGTGGTCATGAAGCCTTCTCCATCAAATATCCAAGAGCTTTACCTTGAGTCTTTGGAAAAATTGGGTATCAATCCTTTGGAGCACGATATTCGTTTCGTTGAAGACAACTGGGAAAACCCATCAACTGGTTCAGCTGGTCTTGGTTGGGAAGTTTGGCTTGATGGGATGGAAATCACTCAGTTCACTTATTTCCAACAAGTCGGTGGATTGGCAACTGGCCCTGTGACTGCGGAAGTTACCTATGGTTTGGAGCGCTTGGCTTCTTATATTCAGGAAGTAGATTCTGTCTATGATATTGAATGGGCTGATGGTGTAAAATATGGAGAGATCTTTATCCAGCCTGAGTACGAGCACTCAAAATATTCATTTGAAATTTCGGATCAAGAAATGTTGCTGGAAAACTTTGATAAATTTGAAAAAGAAGCTGGTCGTGCCTTGGAAGAAGGCTTGGTGCACCCTGCCTATGACTATGTTCTCAAATGTTCACATACCTTTAACCTTCTTGATGCGCGTGGTGCCGTATCTGTAACAGAGCGCGCAGGCTATATCGCTCGTATTCGTAACCTAGCCCGTGTTGTAGCCAAAACCTTTGTGGCAGAGCGCAAACGCCTAGGCTACCCACTTTTAGATGAAACAACACGAGCTAAACTCTTAGCAGAAGACGCAGAATAGTGAGTAATACTGTGCTCTAAAATCGTTAGAGGCAAGTCGAAGGCTTGCTAGAGGGATATGCACCGCCGTACTGTTATGTGGGGATTTTTGAAACCTTAGGTTCAAAAATCAGTCAGCTAAATCCACTTTAATGAGACTGTTGGAAGTCTTGATCAATTTTGCATTAGATTTCCATACAGACTCACAAAGTTAGTTAGCGACGTCCCCAGTACCTAAGGTGCATATCAAAAAAGATTGAAGAAAATGTAAAGGAAAAAACATGACAAAAAACTTATTAGTAGAACTTGGTCTTGAAGAATTACCAGCCTATGTTGTCACACCAAGTGAAAAACAACTAGGCGAAAAAATGTCAGCCTTCCTCAAGGAAAACCGCCTGTCTTTTGAAGCTGTTCAAACCTTCTCGACACCACGTCGTTTAGCTGTTCGTGTGACTGGTCTTGCAGATAAACAGTCTGATTTGACTGAAGATTTTAAGGGGCCAGCAAAGAAAATTGCCTTGGATAGTGATGGGAACTTCACCAAAGCAGCTCAAGGATTTGTCCGTGGAAAAGGCTTGACTGTTGAAGATATCGAATTCCGTGAAATTAAGGGTGAAGAATATGTCTATGTCACTAAGGAAGAAATTGGTCAAGCAGTTGAAGCCATTGTTCCAGGTGTTGTGGATGTCTTGAAGTCCTTGACTTTCCCTGTCAGCATGCACTGGGCTAACAACACCTTTGAATACATTCGCCCTGTTCATACTTTAACTGTTCTTTTAGATGAAGAAGAGTTTGATTTGGATTTCCTTGATATCAAGGGAGGTCGTGTGAGCCGTGGTCATCGTTTCTTGGGGAAAGAAACCAAAATTCAGTCAGCATTGAGCTATGAAGAAGATCTTCGTGCACAGTTTGTAATCGCAGATCCACGTGAACGTGAGCAAATGATTGTTGACCAAATCAAAGCAATCGAAACTGAGCATGGTGTACATATCGAAATTGATGCGGACTTGCTTAATGAAGTTTTGAACTTGGTTGAATATCCAACTGCCTTTATGGGAAGTTTTGATGCCAAATACCTTGAAATTCCAGAAGAAGTTTTGGTGACTTCAATGAAAGAACACCAACGTTACTTTGTTGTTCGTGATCAAGACGGTAAACTATTGCCAAACTTTATTTCTGTCCGTAACGGAAATGCAGAGCATTTGGAAAATGTCATCAAGGGTAATGAAAAAGTCTTAGTTGCTCGCTTAGAAGACGGTGAATTCTTCTGGCGTGAAGACCAAAAATTGGTGATTTCAGATCTTGTTGAAAAATTAAACAATGTCACCTTCCATGAGAAGATTGGTTCCCTTCGTGAACACATGATTCGTACGGGGCAGATTGCTATTCTCTTGGCAGAAAAAGCTGGTTTGTCAGCGGATGAAACGATTGACTTAGCTCGTGCAGCAGCCATTTACAAGTTTGACTTGTTGACAGGTATGGTTGGCGAATTTGACGAGCTCCAAGGAATTATGGGTGAGAAATATGCCCTTCTTGCTGGTGAAACTCCAGCGGTGGCAGCTGCTATTCGTGAACACTACATGCCTACTTCAGCTGAAGGAGAACTTCCAGAGAGCAAGGTTGGAGCCATTCTAGCCATTGCAGACAAATTGGATACGATTTTGAGTTTCTTCTCAGTAGGCTTGATTCCATCAGGTTCTAATGACCCTTATGCCCTTCGTCGTGCGACCCAAGGTGTTGTTCGTATCTTGGATGCCTTTGGTTGGCACATTGCTATGGACGAGCTGATAGATAGCCTTTATGCATTGAAATTTGATAGCTTGACTTATGAAAATAAGGCAGAGGTTATGGATTTTATCAAGGCTCGTGTTGATAAGATGATGGGTTCTACTCCAAAAGATATCAAGGAAGCCGTTCTTGCAGGATCAAACTTTGTTGTGGCGGATATGTTGGAAGCAGCAAGTGCTCTCGTAGAAGCAAGCAAGGAAGAAGACTTCAAACCATCTGTTGAATCACTTTCTCGTGCCTTTAACTTGGCTGAAAAGGTAGAAGGAGTTGCAACAGTTGATTCAGCACTTTTTGAAAATGACCAAGAAAAAGCTTTGGCGGAAGCAGTAGAATCACTTATTTTATCAGGATCTGCCAGTCAGCAATTGAAACAACTCTTTGCTCTTAGCCCAGTCATTGATGCATTCTTTGAGAATACCATGGTTATGGCCGAAGATCAGGCTGTCCGTCAAAATCGTTTGGCTATCTTGTCTCATTTAACTCAAAAAGCAGCTAAACTTGCACGTTTTAACCAAATCAATACCAAATAAAATCTGTTAAACGGATTAAATCCTATCATAAAGGAGAGAAACATGGATCCTAAAAAAATTGATCGTATCAACGAGCTTGCCAAAAAGAAAAAAATAGAAGGCTTGACCCCAGAAGAAAAAGTAGAACAAGCCAAACTACGTGAGGAGTACATCGAAGGTTATCGTCGCACTGTTCGTCACCACATCGAGGGAATAAAAATTGTGGATGAAGAAGGAAATGATGTTACACCAGAGAAACTACGTCAGGTACAACGTGAAAAAGGTTTACATGGCCGTAGTCTCGATGATCCAAATTCATAATAAGTATTCTTTCTTTTAATAAGGATAGATAAAATAATAACCAAAAGACTAGCAGTTTTTGTCTGCTAGTCTTTTTTCGCTAAAAAAGGAACCAATATGGTTCCCAAAACTATTATTAGTTACTTGCGCCAGATGTAGCGTCTGCGCCACCACCGTGGCCTCCAGCATCACCTGCATCAGAAGCTCCAGATGTAGCATCTGCATCGCCGTGACCATGTCCGCCAGCAGGAGCTGCAGCATTTCCACCAACTAGACGTTGACCAGTTGTATTAAGGTACCAGTCAAGCCATGGTTGGAAATTAAAGATGATTTCATTGATTCCAGCATATGAACCATCTGGATAGTACATTGCTTGGTAATTATGGGTATTAATAACACCTTCAGGTGTTCCTGGTACAATTGTACGGACATATTCTTGGTCCCCATTACGCAATACGCCGACAACCCATTCAACGTTTTTCATTCTAGAATCTGGCAATGTACCGTGTACTGTTCCTAATCTATTTCCTGATTGAGCACGGACACGTTTACCAAACATTGTATCTGGGTCTTGGTGTGCGTTATTAAAGTACAAGAATTGATTATTATCATCTGCAAATGTCAATTCAAATGGCATTGCTTTCAAGAACATGTCAAGTTGGTTAACTGTCAAGATACCGTGGTCTAATTTAACGTAAGTATCTCCAGAAACAGCTCCAACAAGTTCAGCAGCTTTTTCTACCCATTCAGGATCATCTGGATCAACACCTTGGATAGTAGTTGCAATTGAATTTGTACAATATAAATCTTCTGGCTCAATTGGTTTTGGTTTTTTCAATTTTGAAACGACTCCCACATATTTTACAAAGTTGTCCAAGCATGTTTCAAGGAAATTAACAGTTCCTTCATTCGTGATATTTCCATTAACATCAAAAGCTTCTTTAGCTTTACCAAGAAGGAATTCATTTCCTGGAAGAGTGTAGGCATTGACACCTGGAGCGTCAAGAATCTTACGAAGGTGAACTTGGGCACGAGAAGTACCTTGGTCGTAGTAAGAAGCTCCCACAATCATGACTGGTTTGTTTTCAAATGGATGAACCTCGTATGAAAGCCATTCAAGAACTGATTTAAGAGAAGCTGAGATTGTGTGGTTGTGCTCAGGAGTAGCAATAATGACACCATCAGCACGCGTAATTCTGTTATACAAGAGACGCAATTGGAAGCTTTCGTCCCATTTTTCGTCTTGGTTAAACATTGGAACTTCATCAATTTCGAGAACTTCTAATTCAAATTTGAGTTTGAAGTGACGACGGATGAATTCCAAGAGTTTACGGTTATATGATTGATCGTAGTTTGATCCTACAAGTCCAATAAATTTCATTCTTTTTGGTCTCCTATCTTACAAATTTTCCCAGTCAAAGTCTTCAGCATCTTTGCGAAGTAGGGCTTGTGCGTTGCGCAATTTTTCTGTAATTTTTACAAAGATACGGAAGTCGTCAAAAGTGGCATCTAATTTTTTGATAACATCAAGATCCACTAGAACTCCACTTGGATTGAAGGCTTGGAGAGAATGAGAAAGTAAGAATTCGTCTGGTAGGACGCTTGCCTTGATTTCTGGTGAGTTCAAGATTTGACGAAGTTGTAATTGGGCACGAGATGAACCAAGTGTCCCGTATGAAGCACCGGTAATCATGATTGGCTTATTCAAAAGTGGATAAACACCGTAAGATAACCAAGCGAGAGCACTCATCAAAACAGCTGGGATAGAGTGGTCATACTCAGGAGTACCGATAATAACGCCATCTGCCTCTTCAATTTTAGCAGCAATTTCCAGAATTTCAGCAGGCACTTGCTTGTCAGCTGGTTTATTGAAGACAGGAATGTCTTTAATTTCAACAAGTTCAATTTCAGCTTTTTCAGCAAAGTGTTTTTGCATGTATTGAAGCAATTGGCGGTTTGTAGAACGTTTTGAATTTGTTCCAACAATAGCAATAAGTTTTAACATGAGATTTCCTTTCTCTTTTTACATAATACGATTTTAAAACTCTATTGAAACATCTATTTCTATAGAGTAGGAATTCCTGAAGAACAGCTTAGGTGACCTTCCTTATCGATGAGGATAGCTTCGATGCCCTCTAAACTTTCGACTTGCCAGAGGATAGAAGCAGGTCTTTCTCCAAAAAGACGAGTTGTCCATATTTCACCATCAACGGATTTATCAGAGATGATGGTGAGACTCGCTAGTTCCGTTTCAACAGGATATCCTGTTTGACTGTCAAAAATATGATGATAATCTTTTCCATCGATAGTCAGGTGACGTTCATAAATGCCTGAAGTCACGACAGATTGATTGACAGCAGGGATGGTCATTAAGTGATTTCCCCTCGGATTGGCTGGGTCTTGAATCCCGATTTGCCAAGGCTGATTTCCTCTTGCCTGATTTTTTCCAATAGTCAGGATATTCCCTCCCAGATTGATCAAGGCAGATGTTACTCCCTCTTCTCTCAGAAATTGGGCAACTTTATCCGCACTATAACCCTTGGCTAAACAACCAAGATCAATCTTCATTCCTTTTTGTTTCAAAAACACAGTGGAAGTGGAAGAATCTAACTCGATATAATGAGGATTGATTAAAGGTAGCACCGATTCAATTTCTTGAGGCTGGGCGACCTTGGCATCCGAAAAACCGATACGCCAGGTTTGAATTAAGGGACCAATGCTGATGTTGAGATGACTAGAGGGCGCTAGGCTATGCTCTAACCCAAGTGAAATCAGTTCAAACAGGTCTGGATGAACCTTGACAGGAGCTATTCCTGCTTGATAATTGATTTCCATCAACTCAGATTCTTGGCTATTGGCGTTGAAGCGGTATTCGAGCTCTCTGAGTAAATCAAAGGATTTTTGGAGCAAGATATCTGCTCGCTCATCCACTAATGAAATAGTGATAGTGGTTCCCATTAGGCGTTCAGAATGTGAACTTAGAGGCAAGCTACCAACTCCTTTCTCTTATGAAAAGAAGGTTGAAACATAGTAAATTTATGAAAAATGAACCCCTTACATTTTCTTTCCATGATACTAGCATACCATAAAGTCAGCGTTTTCACAAATAAAATTTGTAAACTTGTCAAGAAATATGCTCAGAAAATATAAAGAGTAATTGTAAGAAAGGCTGATAAAATACAGATTATTTACATTTTTTTACAAAAAAATCGGGAAAATTAGCTAAACTCTTGTAAACGCTAACAGTAAATGTTATACTAGAAGAGTAAATTTTAAATTAAAGGTAGGAATTTTTCTATGAGTAAAATCGTTGTAGTTGGTGCTAACCACGCTGGTACAGCATGTATTAATACTATGTTGGATAATTTTGGTAATGAGAACGAAATTGTTGTATTCGACCAAAACTCTAACATCTCTTTCCTAGGATGTGGAATGGCCCTTTGGATTGGTGAACAAATTGACGGTGCTGAAGGCTTGTTCTATTCTGATAAAGAAAAATTGGAAGCTAAGGGTGCTAAGGTTTACATGAATTCACCAGTTCTTTCAATCGACTATGATAACAAAGTAGTTACAGCTGAAGTTGAAGGAAAAGAACACAAAGAATCATACGAGAAATTGATTTTTGCTACGGGTTCTACACCAATCTTGCCACCAATCGAAGGTGTTGAAATTGTTAAAGGAAACCGTGAATTTAAAGCAACTCTTGAAAACGTACAATTCGTGAAATTGTACCAAAATGCTGAAGAAGTTATTAATAAACTTGCTGACAAGAGCCAACACCTCGACCGTATCGCCGTTGTTGGTGGTGGTTACATCGGTGTTGAACTTGCTGAAGCCTTTGAGCGTCTTGGAAAAGAAGTTGTCCTTGTTGATATCGTTGATACTGTTTTGAACGGTTACTATGACAGAGACTTCACACAAATGATGGCGAAGAACTTGGAAGACCACAACATTCGCTTGGCTCTTGGTCAAACTGTTAAAGCAATCGAGGGTGACGGTAAAGTTGAACGCTTGATTACTGATAAAGAAACTTTCGATGTGGATATGGTTATCCTTGCAGTTGGTTTCCGTCCAAATACTGCTCTTGCTGATGGTAAGATTGAACTCTTCCGTAACGGTGCCTTCCTTGTAAACAAGAAACAAGAAACTTCACTTCCTGGTGTATTTGCTGTTGGAGACTGTGCGACTGTTTATGACAACGCTCGTAAAGATACAAGCTACATCGCACTTGCTTCAAACGCAGTTCGTACTGGTATTGTTGGTGCTTACAATGCTTGTGGACATGAATTGGAAGGAATCGGTGTTCAAGGTTCAAACGGTATCTCAATCTACGGTCTTCACATGGTTTCAACTGGTTTGACTCTTGAAAAAGCTAAAGCTGCTGGTTACAACGCAACTGAAACAGGCTTTAACGATCTTCAAAAACCAGAATTCATGAAACATGATAACCATGAAGTTGCCATCAAGATTGTCTTTGACAAAGATAGCCGTGAAATTCTTGGTGCACAAATGGTTTCACACGATTCTGCAATCAGCATGGGAATCCACATGTTCTCACTTGCTATCCAAGAGCATGTGACAATTGATAAATTGGCATTGACAGACCTATTCTTCTTGCCACACTTTAACAAACCATACAACTACATCACAATGGCTGCCCTTACAGCTGAAAAATAAAAATGAATGAGCTATCTGGCCTTAAGTTAAGACCAGATAGTTTTTTAACTATTCTGTACCCATACAATTACGTTTTTTTTATCTTGTGATTCATTCTAATCTAACTTAAAATGAAATGGTAGCTACCAATACAAATGATGAGGATAAAACAAATGACTGAAAATCGTTATGAATTAAATAAAAACTTAGCACAAATGCTTAAAGGTGGCGTTATCATGGACGTTCAGAATCCTGAACAGGCCCGTATTGCAGAAGCTGCTGGTGCGGCAGCTGTGATGGCCTTGGAGCGGATTCCGGCTGATATTCGTGCAGCTGGTGGGGTTTCCCGTATGAGTGATCCAAAGATGATTAAGGAAATCCAAGAAGCGGTTAGCATTCCAGTAATGGCCAAGGTCAGAATCGGGCATTTTGTTGAAGCTCAGATTTTAGAGGCTATTGAGATTGACTATATCGATGAGAGTGAAGTTTTATCTCCAGCAGACGACCGTTTCCATGTGGACAAAAAAGAATTCCAAGTTCCTTTTGTCTGTGGGGCTAAGGACTTGGGTGAAGCCTTGCGTCGTATCGCTGAAGGTGCTTCTATGATTCGTACAAAAGGAGAACCAGGGACAGGAGACATTGTTCAAGCTGTTCGTCATATGCGTATGATGAATCAGGAAATTCGCCGCATTCAAAACCTACGTGAGGACGAACTTTATGTTGCCGCCAAGGACTTGCAAGTTCCTGTAGAATTGGTTCAATATGTCCATGAGTATGGGAAATTGCCAGTTGTAAACTTTGCGGCTGGAGGCGTTGCAACGCCAGCAGATGCTGCGCTGATGATGCAATTAGGGGCAGAGGGCGTCTTTGTCGGTTCAGGTATTTTTAAGTCAGGCGATCCTGTTAAACGGGCCAGTGCCATTGTTAAGGCTGTGACTAACTTCCGTAATCCTCAAATTCTAGCTCAAATCTCTGAAGATCTAGGAGAAGCTATGGTTGGTATTAATGAAAATGAAATTCAAATTCTCATGGCAGAGCGAGGAAAATAGATGAAAATCGGAATATTGGCCTTGCAAGGTGCCTTTGCAGAACATGCAAAAGTACTAGCTCAATTAGGTGTCGAGAGTGTTGAAATCAGAAATTTAGAGGATTTTCAGCAAAATCAGAGTGACTTGTCGGGTTTGATATTACCTGGAGGAGAGTCTACAACCATGGGCAAGCTCTTACGAGACCAAAACATGCTGATTCCCATTCGAGAAGCCATACTTTCTGAACTTCCCGTTTTTGGTACTTGCGCAGGCTTGATTCTCTTAGCTAAAGAAATTTCTTCTCAGGAAGAGTGTCATCTTGGAACTATGGATATGGTGGTCGAGCGCAATGCCTATGGGCGCCAATTAGGAAGTTTCTATACGGAAGCAGAATGTAAGGGAGTTGGTCAGATTCCAATGACCTTTATTCGTGGTCCAATTATCAGTAGTGTTGGAGAAGATGTAGAAATTCTAGCAACAGTGGACAATCAAATCGTTGCAGCTCAAGAAAAAAATATGTTGGTGACCTCTTTTCATCCAGAATTGACTGATGATGTGCGCTTGCACCAGTACTTTATCAATATGTGTAAAGAAAAAAGTTGAGATTGAATTTCTCAACTTTTTACATGAAATAAACAATGGCAATGTATTGGAGGGCAGATGCTGCTAGGATAAAGAGATGCCAAATCATGTGGAAATAAGGTTTTTTCTTAGCGTAAAATCCAGCTCCAACTGTATAACAGAGTCCACCGCTTACCATGAGACTCCAGAAAATTGGTGTCGTTTGACTGATAATGGCAGGAATGATAGCCAGAACCAACCAGCCCATAATCAGGTAAAGGGCAAGGCTAAATTTCTCATTGACTTTTTTAGCAAAGATTTTATAGAGAATACCAAAGATGGTTGTTCCCCATTGGATGGCAATAATCAGATAGCCAAACCAGTTATTCATCAAAGTCAGTACGACAGGTGTATAAGAGCCAGCAATGGCAACATAAATCATAGAATGGTCGATGATTCGTAAGACATATTTGTGGGTCGAACCATAGGCCATAGAGTGGTAAATGGTGGATGATAGAAACATGAGAAAGAGACTAATAACGAATATGGAAACGCCGATAGATGATAAAAATCCGTGTGCCTCATAACTATAGGTAGATGAAATAGGGAGTAAGATGAGCATGATGACTGCACCTACGGCATGAGTCACGCTATTAGCAATCTCCTCTCCAAAACTGAGTTGTTTGCTGAGCTTTAGGCTTGTATTCATTAGATTTCCTCCTCTTGAGTACGATGGATTAAGGCTAGAGTTTGATGATAGAGTTTAACGGTTTGGCAGCTGGTTTGGATGATAGGGTTAGCTGGGTCAATTCCTTGGTTCATGTAGTCCACAAAAGCATCGTAGAGTTGGTCTGAACTTGCTTGACTTTGTAGAGTATTCAGTGTCTGGGCTATTTCTTGAATAGAAAATACAGACTTGAGGGTTGTGATAGCAATCAAACGGGCAATCTGTTGGCGTTGGTATTTTTTCTTGTCAGGCTTTGTCAGATAACCATGTTTGACATAGTTATTGACCATAGATGCTGTCAGGCCCTTGTCTTTATCTGGAGAGATAGGGGCGCATACCTGATTGACATAGAGTAAAACCTGGTCCAGATAGAGGTTAATGTTTGGAATTTCTGCCCATTTTGGGTAGGAAAAGGTAGTTTTCATTTCCAACTCCTTTTTATCTAGTTTTAATAACTAGATTATAAAATAATAAAAACAGAAAGTCAAGTTTTAACTGCTTGTAGAAAGACTTAAATTATGCTATGATGGGAGAAACTAGTCAGAAATGAGGAGAAAAGATGGAAATTCGTTTAGCTTTTCCAAATGAAGTAGATGCCATCATGCAGGTGATGGAAGATGCTAAAAAATGTTTAGCGGATGCTGGTAGTGACCAGTGGCAAAATGGTTATCCAAATGCTGATATTATTATTGAGGATATTATCTCAGGTCAAGCCTACGTAGCCTTGGAAGAGGGAGAACTACTAGCTTATGCAGCTGTTACCAAGAGTCCAGAGGCAGCCTATGAAGCCATTTATGAAGGCAACTGGCAAGCTGGAGAGTCAGAGTACCTAGTCTTTCACCGTATTGCTGTGGCAGCAGATGTCCAGGGACAGGGGGTTGCTCAGACTTTTCTAGAAGGATTGATTGAAGGTTTTGATTATCTGGATTTTCGTTCAGATACGCATGTTGCAAATAAGGCCATGCAGCATATTTTTGAAAAACTAGGTTTTAAACAGGTTGGTAAGGTTCTAGTTGATGGCGAACGCTTGGCCTATCAAAAATTGAAGAAATAATGCAAAAGAAGTACGTAAAAATGCTCTACTTTTCGCCAATAGGAACCTTGTCTTTGGTTGCCGACGAGCAATATCTGTATGGCATTTGGATGCAGGAGCAGAAGCATTTTGAGAGGGGACTAGGAGATGAGACGATAGAAGCAGTTGTTAGTCATCCCATTTTAGACCCCGTTATTGCTTGCTTAGATGCTTACTTTAAAGGCAAGTCTCAGGATTTATCCAACTTGCCCTTGGCGCCAATCGGAACAGATTTTGAAAAGAAAGTTTGGTCCTATTTACAGGAAATTCCTTATGGTCAGACAGTGACCTATGGTCAAATAGCCCAAGATTTGCAAGTGGCTTCTGCTCAAGCAATTGGTGGAGCGGTGGGACGCAATCCTTGGTCTATCCTAGTACCTTGTCACCGTGTGCTGGGAGCAGGCAAGCGTCTGACAGGTTATGCTGCAGGAGTGGAAAAGAAAACTTGGCTCTTGGAGCATGAAGACGCAGATTTTAAAGATATAAAATAGAAAGTGAAAGACATGTTAGAATTTATCGAATACCCAAAATGTTCAACTTGTAAAAAAGCAAAACAAGAATTAAACCAACTCGGTGTGGACTATAAAGCCGTCCATATCGTGGAAGAAACACCTAGCCAAGAAGTGATTTTAAACTGGCTAGAAACCTCAGGGTTCGAGTTGAAGCAATTTTTCAACACCAGTGGAATCAAATACCGTGAACTAGGGCTGAAAGATAAGGTAGGAAGTCTGTCGAACCAAGAAGCAGCCGAGTTGCTAGCAAGCGACGGTATGTTGTTAAAACGTCCGATTTTAGTGGAGAATGGAACTGTTAAGCAAATCGGTTATCGAAAAGCTTACGAAGAATTGGGACTGAAATAGTTTTTACTTATCTCTTTGATAGATAAAATATATAACCTCCCTGTTTCAAAGTATGATAAACTAGTAGGTAGACAAAGTCTGTACCTGACCGTAGCAAATAATTTCATTGACGGCAGAAGTATGGTAGAATGAATCATTATCAGGAGAGGATGTTTTTATGAATGTTACAACGATTTTAGCATCAGATTGGTACCAAAACTTGATGCAATTGATTCCGGATGGCAAGCTTTTTAGCTTGCGTTCGGTCTTTGATGGAATCCCGAGAATTGTCCAACAACTTCCAATAACGATTATGTTGACCATTGGTGGTGCTCTTTTTGGCTTGGTTTTGGCGCTTCTTTTTGCCATTGTGAAGATCAATCGTGTCAAAATTTTATACCCCTTGCAGGCCTTCTTTGTTAGCTTCTTAAAAGGGACACCGATTTTGGTGCAACTCATGTTGACCTACTACGGAATTCCTTTGGCTTTGAAAGCTCTCAATCAGCAATGGGGAACTGGTTTCAATATCAATGCGATTCCAGCCGCTGCTTTTGCAATTGTCGCCTTTGCCTTTAATGAAGCAGCTTATGCTAGTGAAACCATTCGTGCAGCCATTCTCTCAGTCAATCCTGGTGAGATTGAGGCGGCACGCAGTCTGGGGATGACCCGAGCGCAAGTTTATCGTCGCGTGATTATTCCAAATGCGGCCGTTGTGGCGACTCCAACCTTAATCAATTCCCTAATCGGCTTGACCAAAGGAACTTCTCTAGCCTTTAGTGCGGGTGTTGTGGAAGTCTTTGCCCAAGCTCAGATTTTGGGTGGAGCTGATTACCGCTACTTTGAACGCTTTATCTCCGTTGCCCTTGTTTATTGGGTAGTCAATATTGGAATTGAAAGCCTCGGTCGTTTCATCGAGAGAAAAATGGCTATTTCTGCACCAGATACCGTGCAAACAGATGTGAAAGGAGACCTTCGTTAATGATTAAGATTTCGAATTTAAGCAAATCCTTTTCAGGACAGACTGTCTTGGATCATCTGAACTTGGATATTCAAAAAGGGGAAGTTGTAGCCTTGATTGGTTCTTCAGGAGCTGGAAAATCAACTTTCCTTCGCAGTCTCAATTATCTTGAAACACCTGACAGTGGCTCTATTCAGATTGATGATTTCTCAGTTGATTTTTCTAAGATTACTCAAGAAGAAATCCTTGCCTTACGCCGTAAGCTGTCCATGGTTTTCCAACAGTTTAATTTGTTTGAACGCCGAACAGCACTTGATAATGTGAAAGAAGGCTTGGTTGTTGTCAAGAAATTATCCGACCAAGAAGCGACTAAGATTGCCAAGGAAGAGTTGGCTAAGGTTGGGCTTTCTGACCGTGAAAACCATTACCCTCGCCATTTATCAGGTGGACAGAAGCAACGGGTTGCCTTGGCGCGTGCTCTCGCTATGAAACCAGATGTCTTGCTCTTAGACGAACCAACTTCAGCTCTTGACCCAGAATTGGTCGGTGAAGTAGAAAAATCTATTGCAGATGCTGCTAAGTCAGGTCAAACCATGATTTTGGTTAGTCATGATATGTCCTTTGTAGCCCAAGTTGCTGATAAGATTCTCTTCTTAGATAAGGGGAAAATCATCGAATCTGGAACACCGGATGAGATTATCCACCATCCTAAAGAAGAGCGGACAAAAGAATTCTTTGCTAGTTACAAACGGACTTATATTTGATATAATAGATAAAGGAAAACTCAGTTAGCTGGACTAGCTGAGTTTACTCTTTAAAAAAGATAGAAATGAGAGAAATCATGCTACTTCAACTATTTTCTTTATATTTCGAGAGTTTGATCTTGACCACCATCCTCGTCCTGATTTTTTTAGGGATTTGGATTGGACTGAGAGCCATGTCGGGAGTTGATAAGACAGCTAAGGCTCGCCAAGCCCATCTCTATGATATGATTATGATTGGAGTCTTGGTTATTCCAGTATTATCCTTTGCGGTTATGAGTTTAATTCTTGTTTTCAAGGCATAATCCTTGCTTGATTGACAAGAAAGAGTTAGAATAAAGATAGTTACAACAAGAAAGAAGGAATCTATATGTACGATACTATTATTATCGGTGCTGGACCTGCAGGGATGACTGCAGCCTTGTATGCTGCTCGAAGCAATCTGAAAGTAGCCTTGATTGAAGGTGGTCTGCCAGGTGGTCAGATGAATAATACATCTGATATTGAAAATTACCCAGGATACGCTAATATTAGTGGGCCAGAATTGGCAGAAAAGATGTTTGAACCGCTTGAAAATCTTGGTGTTGAGCACATTTATGGTTATGTTGAAAATGTCGAAGACCATGGTGATTTTAAGAAAGTGATGACTGATGACCAAACATATGAAACTCGTACCGTTATCGTAGCGACTGGCTCTAAACACCGTCCTTTGGGAGTACCTGGAGAAGAAGAACTGAACAGTCGTGGTGTTTCTTACTGTGCCGTGTGTGATGGTGCTTTCTTCCGTGACCAAGATTTGTTGGTAGTTGGTGGTGGAGATTCAGCTGTTGAAGAAGCCATCTTCTTGACTCGTTTTGCTAAGACTGTTACCATTGTTCACCGTCGTGACCAACTTCGCGCCCAAAAGGTTTTACAAGACCGCGCCTTTGCGAATGAGAAAATCAGCTTTATCTGGGACTCTGTAGTCAAGCAAATCAAGGGTGAAAACCGAGTAGAATCTGTCGTCTTTGAAAATGTGAAAACAGGTCAAGTGACAGAACAAGCCTTCGGTGGTGTCTTTATCTATGTTGGTTTGGACCCTCTTAGCGATTTTGTTAAAGAATTGAATATCCAAGATCAGGCAGGCTGGATTGTGACAGATAACCACATGAAAACTGCAGTTGATGGTATCTTTGCCGTTGGAGATGTTCGCTTAAAAGACCTTCGCCAAGTAACAACAGCAGTTGGAGATGGGGCTATTGCTGGTCAAGAAGCTTACAAGTTTATCACCGAACATAGTTAATACACTTCGAAAATCTCTTCAAACCACGTCAGCTTCGCTTTACCGTAGGTATGGGTACTGACTTCGTCAGTTCTATCCACAACCTCAAAACAGTGTTTTGAGCTGACTTCGTCAGTCTTATCTACAACCTCAAAGCAGTGCTTTGAGCTGTCTACGGCTAGCTTCCTAGTTTGCTCTTTGATTTTCATTGAGTGTAATCATAAAAAGTTTCCAATCAGATGACTGGAAACTTTTTTATAGTCTATTTCGGAAAACTTCGTACATGAGGATGGCTGCAGCAACGCTGGCATTGAGGCTTTGAACATGTCCATTCATAGGAATGGTAATCATTTCATCAACCTGTTTTTTGATGTTGCTAGAGATACCTTTTCCTTCATTTCCGATGATGAGGGCAATTTTCCCTTTTGTATTCCACTTGTGGCAAGGAGTCCCATTCATATCCGTTCCAAAGGTCCAGAAGCCTTCATCCTTGAGTTTGTCCAGAGTTTGGCTCAGATTGGTCACTCGAGCAATTGGAACGTGCTCAATAGCACCTGTGGCTGTTTTGGCAACGACAGGAGTAACTCCGACAGCACGGTGTTTGGGAATGATGACACCTGAAACGTTGGTCGCATCGGCTGTTCGCAAGATAGAACCCAGATTATGGGGGTCGGTTAAACCATCCAGAATCAATAGCAAAGGATTTTCTTCTTGGCGTGTTTTGGCAAGGATTTGGTCCAGCTCACTATAGGCAAATTCGGACACTCGTAGAACAAAACCTTGGTGGACAGCACCTTCAGTCATCTCAGAGAGGGATTTTTTTGAGGTCCAAGAAATGGATACCTTTTTTTCTGTAGCTAGTTCCTTGACTTTTTCAACATTCTTACCTCGTAGGTCTTCTTGGAGGTAGAGTTTGTTTCCAGTATTTGCAAGGAGGGCTTCGGTAACGGCGTGGATGCCATAGACAATATCATTTGTTTTCATGCCTCTATTATAACACAAAACCCCGTCTTGCAACGGGATTTTCTTTATTCTAGAATTAGTAAACCATCTTTAACTGCAAATGGGTCTTTTTCATTGATACGATCGTAAAACATGATACCGTTAATGTGGTCAATTTCATGCTGAACAACGATGGAGTTGTAGCCTTTGAGCTTGATACGGTGTTTTTCTCCATCCTTGTCAAAGTAGTCAACCGTAACGCGAGCATGGCGGACTACATAGCCAGGTACGTTGCGATCAACAGACAGACAACCTTCTCCTTCACCAAGAGCAGCGTCTTGAACTGAGTGAGAGACGATTTTTGGATTGTACATAATAGCTTGCAAGTCGTAAGCTTCCTGTGGGGTTTCGCCTTCTTCGACAATGTTTGGCACCAAAACAGCGATAATACGTTTTGAGATATCTAATTGAGGAGCAGCAAGTCCAACCCCACCTCGGAGCCCCATTTTCTCAGCCATGACAGGATCTTGGGAATGTTTCAGGAATTGCATCATCTTTTCGCCAAGAATGATTTCCTGGTCAGACAAGGGGAAAGTAACTTCCTCAGCAACCGCGCGTAGAGTTGGGTTTCCCTCGCGGATAATATCGTTCATATCAATTAAATGAGCAGCTTTTGTAATACGTTCTATTGCAGACATTTTCTCTCCTTTCATTACCTCTACATGATATCACAAAATGACAAGGATTGAAAGCATTACGTCATTGAGCTTTTATAGAAAATGCCTAGTAGGTTCGATTCAATTGTGAAAGAATTACTTATCTGTGATATAATAAAAAGAAAAGGCTTGCATTAGAAAGTAGGGAGAATGAAGATGCAAAGAAGACAAGATCGAAATCAGCGTGGTTCAGCTTTTCGTTTTATGAGGGGTTTGGTAAACTTTTTTAGGAGTTATCGCAAGTGGAGTAATAAAGGATTTGTGGCCATACTCTTGCTAGCAGTTGCTTTATCAATGGGCTTGGTCTTGTTGTTTGAAAGCTTCCAAGGAATCCCTTTAACCAGTCAAAAAAAGGATGCCATTTCTCAAGAAGCAAATAAGACGAACCAAAATGCTAAAGATCAGGACGAGGAGAAAACTGCCAGAATTATGGCCAACGGGGACCTCCTCTATCACATTCCCATCTATCGTTCTGCTTTAAAAGAAGATGGGACCTATGATTTCCATGAAAATTTTGAATATGTAAAACCATGGCTCAAACAAGCAGACTTGATTTTAGGTGATTTTGAAGGTACTGTGAATAAGGACCACTATTTGGCTGGTTATCCGCTATTTAATGCACCTGGAGAAGTCATGGATGCCATCAAGGATGCCGGTTATCAAGTGCTAGACTTGGCGCATAACCATATCCTAGATTCACAAATAGAAGGTGTGGTTTCAACAGCAGATGCTATTGAAAAGGCAGGAATGACACCTATTGGAGTGTATACGCATGAGTCACGTGATCAAGCTCCACTGGTTATTAAGGAAGTGAACGGTATCAAGGTTGCACTTTTGGCCTATTCTTATGGTTTTAATGGAATTGAGCAAAGTATTTCTCAAGAAGACTATACCCGCTATCTTTCAGACCTAAATGAAGACAAGATGAAGGCTGAAATTGAACGGGCAGAGAAGGAAGCGGATATCACCATTATCATGCCTCAGATGGGTGTGGAGTATCGCTTGGAACCAACTGAAGAACAAAAGGCTCTTTATCACAAGATGATTGATTGGGGAGCTGATATTATCTTTGGAGGGCACCCTCACGTAGTTGAACCATCTGAAACGGTTGAAAAAGATGGGGACAAGAAACTCATTATCTATTCAATGGGGAACTTCATTTCCAATCAACGAATTGAAACCATGCAAGATGAAGAGAATGCTAAGTGGACAGAGCGTGGCGTGCTCATGGATGTGACTGTTAAGAAAAAAGCCGGTAAGACGACAATCGAAACTGCCAAAGCGCATCCTTCTTGGGTAAACCGTACACCAAAAGGAACCTATTCTCCAGAAGGTTATCCACTATTCCTATACCAAACTTATATCTTAGAAGATTTTATCGAGGGTGGTAGTCATCGTGACCAGTTAGATGAAGCGACTAAGGAACGAATTGATACAGCCTACAAAGAAATGAACGAACATGTGGGATTGAAGTGGGACTAGCTTGAATCCAGAGGAAAGTAAATGACGATTAAGGTAATTGCAACAGATATGGATGGGACCTTGCTGGATGCTAGAGGCCAGCTTGATCTCCCACGTTTGGAAAAGATTTTAGATCAGTTGGATCAAAGGGGTATTCGTTTTGTCATTGCGACGGGCAATGAAATTCACCGCATGAGGCAACTACTGGAGCACTTGGTCGATCGGGTGGTTCTGGTTGTTGCAAACGGTGCTCGTATTTTTGAAAACAATGAACTGATTCAGGCTCAGACTTGGGATGATGCCATTGTCGATAAGGCTTTGGCTCATTTTAAGGGTCGAGCGTGTCAGGATCAGTTTGTTGTAACGTCTATGAAGGGTGGTTTCGTCAAAGAAGGTACGATTTTTACAGACCTTGAAAGTTTTATGACTCCAGAAATGATTGAAAAATTCTACCAACGGATGCATTTTGTGGATGAATTAACCTCTGACCTCTTTGGTGGTGTGCTCAAGATGAGTATGGTTGTTGGTGAGGAACGTTTGAGTTCGGTCTTGGAAGAAATCAATGACCTCTTTGATGGCCGTGTTCGTGCTGTATCGAGTGGCTATGGTTGCATTGATATCCTTCAAGCTGGAATTCATAAAGCATGGGGCTTGGAAGAATTACTCAAGCGCTGGGACTTGACCTCCCAACAAATCATGGCTTTTGGTGACAGTGAAAATGATGTTGAAATGCTTGAAATGGCTGGAATTGCCTATGCGATGGAAAATGCTGATGATAAAGCCAAAGCTGTGGCGACTGCTCTAGCGCCAGCCAATAGCCAAGGAGGAGTTTATCAAATCTTGGAAAACTGGTTAGAAAAAGGAGAATGAAGTGGCAGTACAGTTATTAGAAAATTGGTTACTAAAGGAACAAGAAAAAATCCAAACCAAGTATCGTCACTTAAATCAGGTTTCTGTTGTAGAGCCAGACATTCTTTTTATTGGGGATTCCATTGTCGAATATTATCCTCTGCAGGAACTATTTGGGACTTCGAAGACGATTGTCAATCGAGGCATTCGAGGGTATCAGACAGGGCTGTTATTAGAAAATCTAGATGCGCATCTGTACGGTGGAGCAGTAGATAAAATTGTCCTTTTGATTGGGACAAATGATATCGGAAAAGATGTGCCTGTGAATGAGGCTCTCAATAACCTCGAAGCTATCATACAATCCATTGCTCGCGATTATCCATTGACTGAGATTAAATTGCTTTCTATTTTGCCAGTCAATGAGGGAGAAGAGTACAAGCAGACAGTCTATATCCGCACGAATGAAAAAATTCAGAAATGGAATCAAGCCTATCAAGAGCTTGCTTCTGCCTATATGCAGGTAGAATTTGTGCCAGTTTTTGATAGTTTGACAGACCAGGCAGGTCAACTCAAAAAAGATTATACAACTGATGGGTTGCACCTTAGTGTTGCTGGTTATCAGGTTTTGACAAAATCTTTGAAAGACTATCTTTTGTAGTTAATTGCTTTCCTTTTTGCATTTTTGTGTTAGATAAGGTATAATGGTTTTATTGTCTTTTGGGGTCGTTACGGATTCGACAGGCATTATGAGGCATATTTTGCGACTCGTGTGGCGACGTAAACGCTCAGTTAAATATAACTGCAAAAAATAACACTTCTTACGCTCTAGCTGCCTAAAAACCAGCAGGCGTGACCCGATTTGGATTGCTCGTGTTCAATGACAGGTCTTATTATTAGCGAGATACGATCAAGTCTTGTCTAGCGGCTTGATAAGAGATTGATAGACTCGCGGTTTCTAGGCTTGAGTTATGTGTCGAGGGACTGTTAAACGAATACATAACCTATGGTTGTAGACAAATATGTTAGCAGATGTTTGGACGTGGGTTCGACTCCCACCGGCTCCATTGATAATTTACATTGTTTTGTAAATCTTTCTAAAACGTTGTTTTTACAACGTTTTTTATTTTATTCTTTGGTATTCTTTTGCAAAAAAAGAATACAACATTTTGTTGTATCCTAAATATTAAATCAAGTCCTGAATTTTCTTAAGTTTTTATCATATTTTCTGTTATAATTAAGGTGCCTTAAGAAAAATAATGAAAAACTAAATGTTTTTCATATAGTTTTCATTTTTGTGTTATAATTAAGGTGCCTTAAGAAAAATATTAAGGTGCCTTAAGAAAAATAATGAAAAAACTAAATGTTTTTCATATAGTTTTCATTGTTTTAATAGTTTAAAGTCAATCTTATTTTTCTCTAATAGAAAATAATGAAAAAGTAGGTTTAGAAAGAGGTAAGTATCTATGTCTTCTCATAAAAAAGTGTCACTCTCTGAGATTAATCAATCTATCGATACTCCAAATAACAATCATTTCTGGCAAAATTTAAATGCCTTTTTAGGTCCGGGTGCTCTTGTCGCAGTTGGTTATATGGATCCAGGAAACTGGATTACCAGTGTAGTCGGTGGTGCTTCCTATAAGTATAGTCTCTTGTTTGTTATCTTGATTTCATCTCTCATTGCCATGCAACTTCAGCAGATGGCAGGAAAGCTTGGTATTGTAACCCAGATGGACCTGGCTCAAGCAACGGCTCATCATTCACCTAAATGGCTTCGTTATAGTCTATGGGTGATTTTAGAATTAGCCTTGATGGCGACAGATCTGGCAGAAGTTCTAGGTTCAGCGATTGCTCTCAATCTTCTCTTTAAGATTCCGATTATGATAGCAATTCTCTTGACCGTGTTGGATGTTTTTCTCTTATTGCTTCTGATGAAATTTGGCTTTAAGAAGATTGAAGCTATTGTGACAACACTGATTTTAACCATTCTAGCAATTTTTACCTATCTGGTAGCTTTGTCACATCCAAGCTTCCAAGGAATCGTTGAGGGTTATCTACCGAATGCAACCTTATTTGAAAGTCCCTTGCCAGGGCATGAAAGTCAATTAACCTTGGCACTAGGGATCGTGGGAGCAACGGTTATGCCCCATAACCTCTATTTGCATTCTTCCTTGTCACAAACTCGGAAAATCAATCACAAGGACAAGAATGATGTTCGAAAAGCCGTGCGCTTTATGACCTGGGATTCAAATCTCCAATTATCCTTGGCCTTTGTGGTTAACTCCCTTCTATTAATTCTCGGGGCGGCTCTCTTTTTCGGCCATGCATCTGAGATTTCTGCCTTCTCTCAAATGTATAATGCCTTGCAGGATTCTACTATTGCAGGAGCTATAGCTAGCTCGACCTTATCAACCTTGTTTGCCTTGGCTTTATTAGCCAGTGGTCAAAATTCGACAATTACGGGTACCTTGACTGGACAAATCGTTATGGAAGGTTTCTTGCATATGAGATTACCTCAATGGTTCATTCGTTTGGCAACTCGTCTCTTTGCCTTGTTGCCTGTCATGATTGTAGCGGTTCTGTTTGGTCATCAGGAAAAAACATTAGATCAGTTATTGGTTTATTCACAAGTCTTTCTTTCGATTGCTCTTCCATTTTCAATCTTCCCACTGATTTATCTAACTTCTAAGAAATCACTGATGGGAGAATTTACCAATGCCAAATGGAATACCATCCTTGGCTATATCGTTTCCATTATCTTAACAATTCTCAATGTGAAATTGTTATTTGATATTTTCTAAGAAATTCACCCGAGTTATAAAACAAGCATATAAGAAAAAAGATACCCAAGATTGTACTGACCCCAAAAAGTTAGACAATTAATTTAAGCAAAGGATTTAGTTCTGTATTGTACAGGGCTAAGTCCTTTTAGTTTTACCTTAATTC